>MTPE01000226.1 GCA_002011835.1 Desulfarculaceae bacterium JdFR-95
GGCGAGGGCGGGGGAGGGGCCGGCGTGGAGGCCGCCGCCTCCAGGGCCTGGAAGGCCTGCCCGCTCTGGCGGGCGAACTGGCCCTCGCCCAGCCAGGCCGCCACCGGCAAGGTGACCGCCATGATCAGGGCCAGGACCCCCAGCATGATCAGGGTGCGCCGCACGGCTCAGCCCTCCTGGCTCCGCATCCGCTTCAGCCCGTGGCGCAGGTGGGCCAACAGCTCGGGGTCGACTTCCGGGGCGGGCGGGCGGCGGCCGGTCACCATGTCCCACAGGTCCAGGTCGTCGATGCCCAGCAGGCGCTCGAAGGCGGTGAGCGCCTCGTCGCTCATNGCNTCCAGCTCGCCGGGGCGCAGGAAGGGCTCCAGCAGCAANGCCACCTCCAGCATGCCCCGGTGGCGGGCCAGCATACGCAGGCGCTTGATGCGAACCTCCCGCGACTCGTCCATGCTCACAGCTCCTCCAGGCGGCGCAGGCGTCGCCGCAGGCGCCGGGGCAGGCGCCGGGAAGGACCCTTCTTGCGGGTGGTGAAGTTCCAGCCCGGCTCGTCCTCCTCCAGGTCCTTGGGCCCGCCGTCCATGGCCGCGCTCATGAGGCGTGGGGCGAACTCCCAGGAGGCGATCACCTCGCTGCCCTGGGCCTGGCAGCGCGCGGCCAGCTCGCGGTCGGCGGTGACCACGGTGATGCCCGGGCCGTGGCGGGCGGCCATCTCGGCGATCACCTGGTCGGCGCTCTTCTCCCCCCCGGAGAACACCACCGGGATGCCGCTGAGGCTGGCCCGGCCGGGCCGGCCCTGGGGCCCGCCGTCGAACACCAGGGTGATGCGGTGACCCTTTTGCTCGCGGTAGAGGCGCAGGGCTGCGGCCAGGGCGTCGCGCCCCTTGCCCCGGCGCTCGGCCGCGGCCAGCTCGGGCACCGCGTGCAGCAGGTTGTAGCCGTCGATCACCAGGTGCATGGCCTCACGCCCTCCGCCGCCGACAGGGTCCGGCCGCGCCTTACTCTCCGGCGGACAACTTTACCCTCCCGCCTCAGGCTCCGCCAGGGCGGACCCCCGTCCCCCTCGCCAGGGTGGGGCGGCCTCTCCTAATAGGGGATGCGGAGTTCAGCCGCGCCGCAACAGGTCCAACAGGCGCTCCAGCTCGCGGTCGTCGCTGAACTCGATCACGATGCGGCCCCGGCGGCCCTTGCGCTGGATGGCCACCTTGGTCCCCAGNTGCCGGCGCAGCTCGTCGGCCAGGCTCTGGATGTAGACCTGGTCCTGGTCGGGGGGTGGGGCGGGGGCGGGCTCTCCCGCCAGGAGCTTCTTCACCAGGCGCTCGGCCGCACGCACCGACAGCCCTTGTTTCAGGATCTGGTCCCGCGCCCGGCGCATGAGGGCCGTATTGGGCAGGGCCAACAGGGCCCGTGCATGCCCGGAGCTGAGGCGGCCGGCGGCCAGGTCGTCACGGATGTCATCGGGCAGCTTGAGCAGGCGCAGGGCGTTGGCCACGGTGGAGCGGTCCTTGCCCACCGCCTGGGCCACCTCCTCCTGGCTGAGGCCGAAGCCCTCCACCAGGCGGGCGTAGGCCTGGGCCTCCTCCAGGGGATTCAGGTCCTCGCGCTGCAGGTTCTCCAACAGGGCCAGCAGCAGGGCCTGCTCGTCGGTGGCCTGACGTATCACCACCGGCACTGCGGTGAGCCCGGCCATCTGGCAGGCGCGCAGGCGGCGCTCGCCGGCGATGAGCTGGTAGCCCTCGGCCACCGGGCGCACCACCACCGGCTGCAGCAGGCCGTGGCGGGCGATGCTCTGGGCCAGGGCCTCCAGGGCCTGGGGTTCGAAGGCGCGGCGGGGCTGGAAGGGGTTGGGCTCGATGCGCTCCAAGGGCAGCTCCACCACCTTCTCGCCCGGCTGGGGGCGGCTGTCCAGCTCCGGGGCGGGGAAGTCGCCGTCGCCTAGCAGCGCGGCCAGGCCTCGACCTAGGGCCTTCTTGCGCGGCGGTTTCTTGCGTTCGGCGCTCATGCCGCCTCCTCCCGGCTGCGGCGGCGGGATACCAGCTCGCGGGCCAGGGCCAGGTAGGCCCGCGCCCCGGCGCAGCGGGGGTCGTAGGTCAGCACCGGCTGGCCGAAGGAGGGCGCCTCGGACAGGCGCACGTTGCGCGGGATCACGGTCTCGAAGACCAGGTGCTTGAAGTGTCCCCGCACGTCCTCGGCCACCTGGTGGGAGAGGTTGTTGCGGGTGTCGAACATGGTCAGCACGATGCCTTCCAGCACCAGGGTCGGGTTCCAGGTACGCCGCACCCGGGCGATGGTGTGCAGCAGTTGCGTGAGTCCCTCCAGGGCGTAGTATTCGCACTGCAGGGGGATGAGCACCCCCTGGCAGGCGGTCAGCGCGTTGAGGGTGAGCAGGCCCAAAGAGGGAGGGCAGTCCAGGAACACATAGGCGAAGCGCGCGGCCAGGGGCTCCAGGAGGCGCTTGAGCAGGCGCTCGCGGCCCTCCATGCCGGCCAGCTCCACCTCGGCCCCGAACAGGTTCACCTCCGAGCCCAGCAGAGTCAGCCGCTCCACCGCAGTGGGGCGCAGGGCCTGTTCCGGGCGGGCCTGGCCGATGAGCAGGTGGTAGAGGCTGGGATCGTCCGGTCCCAGGTCCACACCTAGGCCGCTGGTGGCGTTGCCCTGGGGGTCCACGTCCACCACCAGCACCTCCCGGCCGGCCAGGGCCAGGCTGGCGGCCAGGTTGACCGCGGTGGTGGTCTTGCCCACCCCGCCCTTCTGGTTGGCGACGGCGATTATGCGGCCCATGACCCCTCCACCTTATACAGCAGGCGCCGCCCCTGGCAAGGGCTTTGGGCTGGGGCTTGGTTGCGGCCGCGCCCTGCCCGAATG
>MTPE01000183.1 GCA_002011835.1 Desulfarculaceae bacterium JdFR-95
CCCGCGACCTCCTGGCCCCCGGGGCCATGCCCCCGCCGGCCGAGCCCCAGGCGCCGGCTCCCCCTCCAGGGGAGCTGCCGGAGGAGGCNGCGCGCCTGTTGGAGATCGTGGGGCCGGAGCCGATACACGTGGACGAGATCACCCGGGCCAGCGGCCTGGCCCCCCAGGAGGTGACCGCGTTGTTGGTCAACCTGGAGCTGGCCGGGTTGGTGGAGCAGCGGCCGGGCAAGTATTATGTCCGCTGCTGAGAGGCACATGGCAAAATCCCTGCTCATAGTGGAGTCGCCGGCCAAGGCGCGAACCATAAAGAAGTATCTGGGGCCCGACTTCGAGGTGAAGGCCTCGGTGGGCCACGTGGTGGACCTGCCCCCCAAGCGCCTGGGGGTGGACCTGGAGCACGGCTTCACCCCCGAGTACCAGGTGATCAAGGGCAAGGAGCGGGTACTCAAGGAGCTGAAGAAGGCCGCGTCCAAGGCCAAGGAGGTGTACCTGGCCCCGGACCCGGACCGCGAAGGCGAGGCCATCGCCTGGCACATCGCCGAGCAACTGGGCGGACCCCTGGACCGCTACCATCGGGTATTGTTCCACGAGCTGACCAAGAAGGCCATCCAGGAGGCGGTGGCCAAGCCGGCCAAGCTGGACCCCAACCGCTTCGCCAGCCAGCAGGCCCGCCGGGTGCTGGACCGCCTGGTGGGATACCAGATCTCGCCCCTGCTGTGGGAGAAGGTCAAGGGAGGACTCTCCGCAGGCCGGGTGCAGTCGGTGGCCCTGCGCCTGGTGGTGGAGCGCGAGCGCGAGATCGCCGCCTTCCGCCCCCAGGAATACTGGACCGTCAGCGCCCGCCTGGCCGCNGACGACCCTCCGCCCTTCCTGGCCCGNCTGGCCCNNCTGGGTGGCAAGAAGTTCGACCCCAAGACCNAGGCCGAGGCCCAGGTGGGGGTGGAGGCCCTNCAGGGGCAGACGCCGGTGGTGAGCAAGCTCACCCGGCGCAAGCGCCAGCAGAAGGCCCCCCCGCCCTTCATCACCTCCACCCTGCAGCAGGAGGCCTACCGCAAGCTGGGCTTCGCCCCCAAGCGCACCATGATGCTGGCCCAGCGCCTCTACGAGGGCAAGGAGACCGACGAGGGTGCGGTGGGCCTGATCACCTANATGCGCACCGACTCCACCCGTCTGGCCGACGAGGCCGTGGCCGAGGTGCGCCGGTTCATCGCCGGCCGCTTCGGTGAGGACTACCTGCCCGCCCGTCCCCTGCGCTACAAGTCGCGCGCCGGGGCCCAGGAGGCCCACGAGGCCATCCGCCCCACCAGCGTCTTCCGCACTCCCGAGGCGGTGGCCAAGTATCTCACCAAGGACGAGCTGAAGCTCTACCGCCTTATCTGGAGCCGGTTCGTGGCCTGCCAGATGGCCCCGGCGGTGTTCGACCAGACCCGGGTGGAGATCACCGCGGGGCGGGCCCTGTTGCGGGCCAGCGGCCAGGTCATGGTCTTCCCCGGCTTCACCGCGGTGTACCAGGAGGGACGGGACGAACCCGCCTCCCCCAACGGCGACCAGCCCCAACAGGGTGTGCTGCCGCCCCTCGAGGAGGGCCAGGAGCTCAAGCTGGAGGCGGTGGAGCCCAAGCAGCACTTCACCCAGCCCCCGCCCCGCTTCACCGAGGCCACCCTGGTGCGCGAGCTGGAGGAGAAGGGCATCGGCCGTCCCAGCACCTATGCCACCATCCTCTCCACCCTGCAGGAGCGCGGCTACGTCACCAAGGACGAGCGCAAGCGCCTGGTGCCCACCGAGCTGGGCCGGGTGGTGAGCGACCTGCTGGTGGAGAACTTCCCCCGCATCATGGAGGTGGACTTCACCGCCAAGCTGGAGGAGGGCCTGGACCAGGTGGAGGCGGGCAAGCAGGACTGGCGCAAGTTGCTGGAGGAGTTCTACGGCCCCTTCTCCCAGGCCCTGGAGACCGCCCGCCGCCAGATGCGTCAGGTCAAGGGCAAGGGCCTGGCCACCGACCTCAAGTGCCCCGCCTGCGGCAGCCAGATGCGCATCCGCCTGGGCAAGCACGGCGAGTTCCTGGCCTGCTCGGCCTGGCCCGACTGCGACACCACCTGCGACTTCACCCGCGACGAGGACGGCAACATCGTACCTCAACAGCCCAGCCCCGACCCCGGCCTCACCTGCGACAAGTGCGGCGCCCCCATGCAGGTCAAACGGGGACCCTACGGCCCCTTCCTGGCCTGCAGCGCCTACCCCAAGTGCAAGAACGTCATGGACCTGGACGACCAGGGCAACCCCGTCCCCCGCCGCGAACCTGAGAAGATCGGCGAGAAGTGCCCCCAGTGCGGCAAGGGCGAGCTGGTCATCAAACACGCCCGCAACGGTTCGCGTTTCATCTCCTGTTCCGAATACCCCAAGTGCCGCTACTCCCGGGGGCTGCCCCTGGGTGTGGCCTGCCCCAAATGCGGCGGCGAGCTGGTGGAGAAGCGCTCCCGCCGGGGAAAGGTGTTCTACGGCTGCGACAACTTCCCCCGCTGCGACTTCGCCACCTGGAACAAACCCGTGCC
Organism: Desulfarculaceae bacterium JdFR-95; assembly: GCA_002011835.1. GTDB lineage: Bacteria > Desulfobacterota > Desulfarculia > Desulfarculales > Desulfarculaceae > Desulfocarbo. Next base: position 2,553 of record MTPE01000183.1, read on the forward strand.
CCGGCCCTGCCCGGACTGCGGCCACCCCTTCCTGGAGGAGCGCCGCACCAAGGCCGGCCCGATCCTGCGCTGCCCCAACCGCGAGTGCGGCTACCAGGTCTCGGCGGAAGAAGCGGAAGAAGAATAGGCCCGCCGGCGGTGTGGGCAGGCGACCGCCCCTTTCCGGGAAAGACCAGGTGCGAAGGCCCTCGCCCCGGCGGGCCGAACGGCCATGCCCGGGGGGAGGGGTCCGCCGGCATGGTGTATTATCTTTTCCGGAAAGGGCGGCCGGCCCCAGTGTCGCCCCCCGCGGCCCGGCCGGCTCAAGGC
>MTPE01000326.1 GCA_002011835.1 Desulfarculaceae bacterium JdFR-95
CGCCAGCCGGACCAGAGAGTCCAGGACAGAGTAGTAGGTCCCTCGTACCAGTCGGGCGAGCCTGAAGAGGTGCTTTTTCAGCCATTCCTTCTTGGCCCATACACTGGTGTACACCGCCCAGGCCAGCCATTGACGCCGATAGGAAGCCAGGCGCAAGGGGTCCACCACCTCTACGGCCAGTTCCCGGGGCCAATAGAAGAACACCGGGCGATCCGGGAGGGCACCCCGTGTTTTATGCCCACCACCAATCCCGCCCCATCGCGGCGGACGAGCTCCTCCACCGGGTCGGACAGATCCTGCAAAGGGGGCGGCGGCACCTGAATGCGGTGCCGTTCGCTGAACTCAGCCAGAAGTGACTCCTGAAAGAACCCGCCCCGTCGATAGTCGTAGCTTGGGGGAAGATAGAGATAGAGATCTCCAGAGGAATGGTGGCTCATGCCTCAGTCTGCCTTCCCCGTCAGTATGTCTTCCAGCTCCAGGGCCACGCCCGTGGTCTCGACCAACTCTGGAAAGGATATGGGAGCGGTGCCCGCACCGCGCAGGGCCCGGGCCCAGGCCGAGATCTCTGCCTGGTGCCCTTTGTCGGGCTGCTCGCTCTCCCAAAGCACTTGACCGTCGGAGATCCGCACCAGCCGCCGGTAGTCGTCCAGGAGATAACATTCCCCGTCGCAGAAGACTTCCATGCGTTCTTTGCCCAGGCCCTGGGAAGGCCCCAGGGCGGTGTAGGTGAGAGTGGCCAGGCTACCATCCTGGTAGGTGAGGCTGGCGCAGAAGTTGTCGGTACGCAGGTAGGGCAAGCCACCCGGATCGATGGCCGCCGCCCCCAGGGAGCGGGGGGGCGCCCCGCTCAGGAAGCGGAACAGGTCGTACATATGGCAGGCTTCCCCCCGGTTGCGTCCCCCTCCGCGCTCGTCCTGCACCCAATGCTCGGGCGGGAGATAACCTGCGGCCAGGCGATAGTTGATCACCAGGGGGGACCGGCGGTCTGCCAGGTGCCGGGCCAACTCCTGGATGGCGGGGGAGAACCGCCGATTGAAGCCCACCATGAGCAGGGGGGGCTCCTCCAGGCCTTGATAGACCTCCACCACCTGGTCCAGTTCCTGCCAGGTGAGGGCCAGGGGCTTCTCCACGAATACGTGCTTGCCAGCCTGCAGGCAGCGTACCACCTGCTCGGCATGTTCGTGGTGCCGGGTGGCGATCACCACCATCTGGATCTCTGGGTCGGATAGCACTGGTTCCAGGTCGGTGGCCACCACCTCCACCCCCTGCGTCCGGGCATAGTTTCCACCTCGGACCGGATCGCGACTGACCACGGCCTTGAGGGAAAAGCGCCCCCCCAGGCGGGACAACAGCGGTACCAGCATGGAGGTGCCAAAGGCGCCCACCCCCACTAGGGCGTAGGCCACGGCATCCTTTCCTGGTTTCCGGGCGCCTCGCAGGTGGACCACCGGCGCGGGGGGGGAGCTCTCCCGCTCCTCGCCCCCATACGACAACAGCACCCCCACCGGCGGATCCCCTTGGCCGGAGGCCAGCTCCTGGTAGAAGCGGGTGGCTTCCGCCAGAGGCACCACCCGGTCCACGAACCCTTCCGGCCGCACCTTGCCCTGGGCCACCAGCTCCAGGTAGGCCTGAAGGTTACGGTTCAGGGTCCAGCGCACGTAGGCCAAGGGGTAGTCCTGGCCCAGCTCCTCGTAGCGGCGGTCATAGCGGCCCGGCCCGTAGGAAGTGCTCATGAGCAAGTCCAGTTCCTTGCGATAGAATTCGGGCCGCTCCAGCTCCAGGCCCACGTCGCCCACCACCACCACTTTGCCCTTGCGCCGGGTCAGGGCCAAGGCCAGGTTGGTTACTTCGCTGGAAGGAGTGGCCGCGGTGACAATGGTGAAGTCCACGCCGTGGCCACCGGTGAGGTCGCGCACCAGGCGGCGGAAGGCCTCGGGGTCGCTGCTGCCCGCCGACAGCCCATAGCGACGGGCGCGCTCCACCCGGGAAGGCCGGGGGTCGAGGCCCAGCACTATACACCCGTTGGCCTGCAGGAGCTGGACCGTGATCTGGCCGAGCAGCCCCAGTCCCAATACCGCGGCGCGTTCGGCCAGACGGGGATCGGCACGACGCACACCTTGTAGGGCGATGGCCCCCACCGTGGCCGTGGCCGCCCACTTGGCCGGGCAGCCTTTGGGCACCGGGCAGACCAGGTTGCGCGGCACACAGACGTACTCGGCATGGTTGGCCCAGCCCGCGCCGGCACAGGCCACCAGTTGTCCGGGGGCCAGGTCCTCCACCCCTTGGCCGGTGGCCACCACCTCCCCCGCCGCCGAGTAACCCAGCCCCCAGCCCTGCTGGTCTATCTCGTTGGCGGGCAGGCCGTCTTCGGGCCGGGCGTGCATCTCCAGGCGGGGCGGCTCCAGGCGCAGGGAGGATGTCCCCTCTCCGGCGTTGGCGATCACCACGGTTATGGTACTGCTGTCACCGGGGTCGCAGATCAGGCAGTCGCAAAAGGAGCCGGGTTCATAGGTGCGGAACCCCAGCCATTGCCCCTCTTGGTCCAGCATACCGATGGACAACTTGCCCTTCTCCACGTGGCCGGCCAGTTCCAAATGGGCCACGTACCCTGGGGGCACGGCTACGGGGCGGGACATCACCTGATAGGTGGCCGGGGAGTCGTCCGTGACCAGCTCCAGCTCTCCGCCGCTGCCCACACGCAATCGGCGGGCATTGCAGGTCTGCCAATGGAGCTCTCCGCTGGCCTCCACCACCGGGGCCCCCTCCCGGCGGGGGAGTATTCGTCGTAGCTGACGTCCCGCCAGCCCTGCCGCGAAGCGCAGGGCACGGCGGGGCTCTCGCACTGCTTGGGCCAGG
>MTPE01000478.1 GCA_002011835.1 Desulfarculaceae bacterium JdFR-95
GGGGGACGGGGGCGGGCTTGTTTTCCCTTCCACCCGGGGCCTCCCCAAAGCGGGAGGCGCCCGGGTGTCGGGGGTAGGGCCGGGGTTGACTCTCAGGCTTGGGCCCGCTTACGCTGCCGACGCCGCAGGTAGCCCACCAGGCCCGCGGCCGAGCCGAACAGGAGCAGGGTGCCCGGCTCGGGTGCCGCGGCCGAGCCAGCCTGGGTGGCCACGATCAGGTCCTGGTAGCGGGGGTTGTCCGAGATCTGGTAGCGATAGCTGCCCGAGAGGATCACATCGCCCCCGTGGGCCACCTTGTGCTCGGACAACAGGGTCAGGTACTGGCCCGCCAGGTCCATGGCCGAGGCGCTGGCCACCCGGAAGCGGCCGTGGCGCAGGTCGGCGGCGGTATAGGTGGCGCTGGGCTCCACCACGGTCTCCCATATGGCCAACTGCACCGCCTGCACCGCCGCGCGCACCGCAGGCGAGGAGTAGTTGACCGAGCTGGGGTCGTCCAGCCAACTGGTGCCCGGGGCGAAGTTCTCCATCAGCCAGGCCGCCTCACGCCAGTTGTAGCCGGTGATGGGAATGCGGGACTCCGGTCCGTTCCAGGCGTCCGGGTCGCCAGGGGTCACGGGGTTGCGGAACCACTGATAGGGGTCCACGCAGTAGCCGAACCACATCAGCTCCTGGAAGGCGTGGGGAGTATAGAACTCCGCGGTCACCGAGCGGAGCCTTTTGCCGTCCACGTAGGCGGTGAAACCCAGGTTGCCGTGATAGCTCATGGTCATGGAGTCGGCTTGGGCTGGCAGGGGGGCTGCTAGCAGGCAAACCGACAACAAACCCAAAGCTACGACCAACTGACGAGTCATGGGGGGCTCTCCTTTCTCCCCCAGATTGCGGCGCCACAGAAAAAAACCGGGCACCTGAGGTAAGCTCTCAGGCAACCCGGCCATCTCCCCCAACCCTGCACGGGAGATCCGTAGGCTTTCCGCCCCCGCCTCACGACGGGTTTGGCTTTGTCTGAGACACCAATCTTACCCTAATTATTNAGCAAAAGTCGCGCCAAACACCAGGCATCCTGGGGTCATGTAATCTAAGCTCGCTTCCCCNCGNAAAGATCATGACGAAAGGATCCCGGGCGCAGACTCGCACCGCAGGTCCATGATGACAAAATTGTGTTCTATTTGTCTACAGATTTGTATTTGGATGTCAAAATTGCAACTTTGGTGACAAAATGATATTTAGAGGGACGGGGGGAGCCATGTATCCGGCGGAGGAAGCACCGTGCACATCAGCCATAGCAACCGCTGCCTCTTGGCGGAAAGCGACCCTCGCCAGCGAACCGAGTTGGCACACGCGCTCATGTCGGACGGGCATCTGGTCAGTGAGGCCGGAGACGGCCCCCAGGCGCTGGACCTGTTGTCCCGCAACATCTTCCAGGTGGTGATCACCGAGCTGGAGCTTCCCGGCGGCGTGGGAGGCCTGGAGTTGTTGGGGGTGGTTCAGGAGCAGTCCCCCACCACCCCGGTGATCGTCACCGGCTCCGAGGCCTCGGTGCGCTGGGCGGTGGAGGCCATGCGACGGGGGGCTTATGACTACCAGGTCAAGCCCCTGGACCTGGAGCACCTGCGCCTGACCGTCACCCGGGCCCTGGAGAAGGCCACCCTGCACAACGCCTTCCACTACCTGCGCCACGAACAGCCCTATCTCTACCAACTGGAGCACATCGTGGCCGAGAGCACGGCCATGAAGCGGGTGCTCAAGCAGGTGCAACGCCTGGCCCCCACCGACGTGACCGTGTTGCTCACCGGCGAGACCGGCACGGGCAAGAGCCTGATCGCCGGGGCGATCCACGCCAACAGCCCCCGGCGGGAGGGCACCCTGGTCACGGTCAACTGCGCGGCTCTGACCGAGACCCTGTTGGAGAGCGAGCTGTTCGGCCACGAGAAGGGGGCCTTCACCGGCGCGCACAAGGCCCGCATCGGCCGCTTCCAGCAGGCCCACGGCGGCACCCTGTTCCTGGACGAGGTGGGCGAGATGAGCCCGGCCATCCAGGCCAAGGTGCTGCGGGCCATCGAAGAGCAGGTGATCTACCGCCTGGGCGGCTCCCGCGAGATCCACGTGGACGTGCGTATCATGGCCGCCACCAACCAGGACCTGGCCCGCGCGGTGGAGGAGGGGCGCTTCCGCCGCGACCTCTACTACCGCCTCAACGTGGCCCCGCTGCACATTCCTCCCTTGCGCGAGCGGCGCAAGGACATCCTGCCCCTGGCCGAGCGCTTCCTGCGCCAGTTCTGCCTGGAGCGCAACCGGCCTCTGTTGCGCCTGAGCGACCAGGCCCGGGAGGCCCTGCTCACCTACCACTGGCCGGGCAACATCCGGGAATTGCGCAACGTCATGGAGCGGGTGAGTCTGTTCTGCGACGGGCCGGAGGTCCAGGTGCGCGACCTGGACCTGGTGCCCACTCCGCCCTTTGCCCTGGAGCCGGAGCTGGAGCCGGAGCCCCGGGTGGCCTACTTCACCGCCGACACCCTCAACCTGGCCGCCCTGGAGCGCAAGGCCATCGAGGTGGCCCTGGAGCGCTGCGACTGGGTGCAGAAGGAGGCCGCGGCCCTGCTGGGCATCTCCGAGCGCCAGATGACCTATCGCCTGGACAAGCTGGACATCCGCCACCCCAACTTCCGCACCCGCCGCCGCCGGGCCTGAGGGTCGCGGACAGGGGCGGCGATACTCCTTGGGCGGAAGCGCGGGAAAGACCTGGACACTCCACGTGCCCGCCGGCACGCCCCCCAGGGTGCCCCCCTGGCCGGACTTGCCCCCCGGCCCTGCGCACCCTATATTTAGGGACACAGGGGAGGTATGT
>MTPE01000024.1 GCA_002011835.1 Desulfarculaceae bacterium JdFR-95
GCGCCGGGCCGGGTTCGACAACCTCAACCTGGACCTGATCTACGGCCTGCCCGGCCAGGACCGGCACCGCTGGAAGGAAGACCTGGCCGCGGCCCTGGCCCTGGAGCCGGAGCACGTCTCCCTCTACGAGCTGACCCTGGCCCCCCACACCCCCTTCGGTCGGCGCTACCAGAAGGGCCGGCCGCCCCTGCCCGGCGAAGACGAGGTGCTGGTCATGGAGGAGGTGGCGCTGGAGATGCTGGCAGGGGCGGGACTCACCCGCTACGAGGTGAGCAACTTCGCCCGGCCGGGGAGGGCCTGCCGGCACAACCTGAACACCTGGCGCGGGGGGGACTACCTGGCCCTGGGGCCGGGGGCGCACGGCCACCTGGCGGGGCGGCGCTGGGCCTGGGTGGCGGCGGTGGAGGACTACTGCCGGGCGGTGGAGGCGGGGAGGGAGCCCTATGCCTTCTGCGAGGAGCTCACCCCCCGGCAGCGGGCCCTGGAGCTGGTCATGCTGGGCCTGCGCACCTGCGAGGGGGTGGAGCTGGCCGCCGTCGGGCGCCTGCTGGGCCGGGACCCCTATACTCACTGGCGCCAGGCCCTGGACCGCCTGCAGGAGCTGGGCTGGGCCCGACTGCGGGAGGGCCGGCTGGTGCCCACCCCTTTGGGCCTGCGCATGGCCGACGCCGCGGCCGGGCTGTTCGCCTGAGACGCGGGGCTCCACCCTTTCCCCTGCTCGTCTTGACAACCTTTCCTGCGAGCATCATCTTTGGCTAAGAACCCCAAGCGAGAGGATCGGCCATGCCTATCTACGAATACAAGTGCGAGGCCTGTGGCGAGGAGTTCGAGCGTCTGGTGTTCGCGGGAGACGACGAGAACGCCATCGCTTGTCCCAAGTGTGGGGCCTCCGGTGCGCGGCGCCTGCTGAGCGCCTTTGCCACCGGCGAGAAGAGCCCCTTTGCCGGGCTGTCCGCGGGCAGCTCCTGCGGCGGCTCGGGCGGGTTTTCCTGAGCGGGCTAGGTGAGGACGGCGGTCCGCCGTCCACCCAGGCCCTGCTACGGTTGGCGCGAGGCCCCTGTCCGGGGCACNGAAGCAGGGGGAACACACCCCTCTCTGTGCCGGAAGGCAGGGGCCTCGCCGACTTTGCGCAAAGAGGGTCNTCCCCCACCANAAGCGCCTCCACAGGCGGACCTTTGGACTGGTTGCAGACCGTCCCCAAAACGGGCGTTCGGTGCTCCCTCCCCTGGCACGAGGGACCGGGCAGTGCCCCCTCGCCTGCCTCAGGGATGTTTGAAAGCCATCTCCAGAACGAGCGTTTGGTGATGTTTTATCTGGCACGACGACCGGCCAACACCCTGTGTGTCTGCCTCAGGGCTGCTTAAAAACCATCTGGAGATAGATGGTGAGTACGGCGTAGATGATGTTCACCGCCGCGGCCCGGCCCAGGCTCACCTGGTAGCCGCGGGCCACTCCCAGGGTCATGATGACCAGGTTCCACACGAACACCAGCAGGATCACGGCCGGTCCCACCAGGGGCATGAGCAGGTTGAGGGCCTGGGGGGCCTGGGCGTAGCAGGCCACGCGGAAGGCGGTGGCGAATCCGGCGGGGGTACGGGTGATGAACTTGAGCAGCAGGTTCACCAGNCCGGCCTGATAGACCATCACCACCAGGTTGAGCAGGAACCAGAACCCCAGGGAGAAGAACAGGGTGGTNGTGTGGCCCATGGCCGCGCCCAGGCCCCGGGGCAGGGGCATGTGNCCTCCGCTCTGGGCCAGCAGCAGGCCCACNCCCAGCATGAGGGCCAGGTTGCAGGCCGCGGCGAAGAACAGATGCCGCCGCCAGGTGCCGGCGGGGGTCAGACTGAAGGCGCGGCGGGGCTGGAAGCAGACCAGGACCCAACTGTGGGCCAGGGCGGCCAGTCCGGCCCCTTCCTGCTCCCAGGGCAAGTGGCTGAGGGTCTGTTGGGCCACGGGTTCGCTCTCCCTCAGGCGAAGTCGGGTCGGCGCTTCTCGAAGAAGGCGCGCACGCCCTCGGCGAAGTCCGGCAGGCGGCACAGGCGCATGATNTCCTGACGCTCCTGCTCCAGNATCGTCTCCAGGTCGGGGAACAGGGCCTGGTTGAGCAGGGCCTTGGTGCTGGCGAGGGCCTCGGCCGGCCCCTGGGCCAGCTCCTGGGCCAGGTTCAGGGCCTCCTCCAGCACCTGGTGGTCGGGCACCACCTTGTTCACCATGCCCCAGGCCAGGGCCTGTTCGGAGGTGATCACCCCGCCGCGGAGGAAGAACTCGCTGGCCCGCTTGTGGCCGATGAGGCGCGTGACCAGGAGGGTGGCCCCTCCGTCGGGGTTGAGGGCGATGCGGATGTAGCCCGGCTCGAAGCGTGCGCTCTGGGCCATGACCACCAGGTCGCAGGCCAGGCACCAGCCCAGGCCGCCGCCGGCGGCCACTCCGTTCATGGCCGCCACCACCGGCTGGGGCAGGCGGCGCAGGGCGATCACGCTGCGGTTCAGGTAGGCGGTGATCTCGGCGAACATGGCCGCGGGGTCCCGGCCTTGCTCCAGGGTCTGGCGCATCAGGCGCAGGTTGCCGCCGGCGGCAAAGGCCTTGCCCGCACCGGTGAGCACCACCGCCCGCACTTCCGGGTCGCGCTGCACCTCCTCCAGGGCCGCCACCAGCTCGGCGCCGCTGTGGGTGTCCAGGGGGTTGAACATCTCCGGCCGGTTGAAGGTGATCACCCGTACCGGGCCGCGGTCCTCCACCTGTAGGGTCTGATACGAATCGCTCATGACCACTCCCGCGAACAAGCGCTTCCGCCGCCAGCATAAGCGCTTTGGCCCGGCCGGTCAAGGCGGGG
>MTPE01000051.1 GCA_002011835.1 Desulfarculaceae bacterium JdFR-95
GGGGGTGGATCGCGGCCCGAGGCACCAAAGGGGCGGGGAGGCGTGGGGGGGGGCCAACCGGAGGCGGGCGAGTACCCGGGTCGCCGCCTAACCAGGACGCAATCGCGGACCATGGCGTGGAGGGGAGCCATGCTGAGGGGAGAGGCCGATGCCCTGGGCCAGTTCAGCCGGGCCGAGCTGGAGCTCCTGGCCCACGGTGAGAGCTTCCCGCGGGGCGAGAGCTACTTCCGGGCCGGAAGGGTGGAGGAGGTCCGTACCTCCGGGCGGCGCATCCTGGCCGTGGTGAGAGGCAGCCGGCCCTACCGGGTGGAGCTGGATCCCCGGCCTGGAGCCCTGCACTACGCCTGCGACTGCCCGCTGGGGCGGGAGGGACACTTTTGCAAGCACCTGGTGGCTGCGGGGTTGGCCTGGCTGGCGCGGAGCCAAAGGAAGCCGCCCGCCCCGCAGCCGTACCAGGACCTGATTCGTTCTTATCTGATGGCCCAGGAGCGCGAGGCTTTGGTGGTGATGTTGCTGGCGCTGGCCGCGGAAGATCCTGCCTTGCGCTTTCGCCTCCTGGGTCGGGCCATGTCCGGCCGCGACGCCGTCCTCGGCGAGTTGCCAGGGATGGTGCGCCACGCCTTCCGGATAGGCGGAGGCCAAACCTGCCAGGAAAGGATCGCTTTCCGGCGCCAGGCCGAGTTGGTGGTGGGTCTGTTGGAGGGCCTGTTGGCACAGGGCCGCGCAGAGCAGGCGCAGGAGTTGGCTGCCCAGGCCCTGGAGCAGGGCTTGAGGGCCCGGGAGCAGGCGGGTGCGCGGGACGGCGTGCTGGAGGACCTGATTGCCCGGGTGGCGGAACTGCACCTGGAGGCCTGCCGGCAGGATTCGCCCCGGGGCGAGGAACTGGCCCGGACACTGCTGCGCTTGCAGCTCCAGGGAGGTTGGGGCTTGCTGGCATTGGAGGACTACCTGCCGCTGCTGGACGAGGCAGGCTACCGTACCTACCGGCGGTTGGTGGAGCGCCGTTGGGCAGAGGTGCCCGCCTTGGAGCCGGAGGAGGAGCCGGAGCCTCCGGACCCGACCCGAAGGGTACTGACCGGGATCATGCGCACCTTGGCCCGGTGGGAGGCGGACCTGGAGACCCAGGTGGCGGTGGAGCGGCGCGACCTGAGCTGGCCCGGGGCCTATGGACGGATAGCCCGGCTCTACGCCCAGGCCGGGCGTCACCGGGAGGCCTTGGCCTGGGCCGAACGCGGGCGTCGAGCCTTCCCCGACTCCTTGGACCCGGGGGTGGCGGAGGTTTTGATAGACGAGTACCGGCGCTCGCACCGGCAGGAAGAAGCCCTGGACCTGGCCTGGGAGTACTTCTGCGCCTGCCCCCACATGGACACCTATCGCCTGCTCCAGGAGTGCGCGGGCCCACAGTGGCCGCAGTGGCGTGAGAAGGCGCTGGGCTTTGCCGGCATCTGGGCCTCGTATCCCAGAAGGGAGAGACTCTGTGGCTCCGCCTGGCTGGGGCGCGCCAGCTCCCTGCTGGTGGAGATCCTCCTTGCCGAGGGAGACAGCCAGGCCGCCCTTGCCCAGGCGCGTGCGAGGGGATGCAGCCTGGATCTCTGGCTTCGCTTGGCCCGGGTGCGGGAGCAGGAGGGGCGCCCTGCCGATACCCTGTGGATCTACCAGTTCCTGGTGGAGGAGTTGCTGCAGGGGGGTGGTCCCAGGTGGCGCGATCAGGCGGTGGATCTGGTGCAGCGGGTACGATGTCTCCTGGCCCGGGACGGCCGGGAGGAGGAGTTCACCTTCTGGCTGGAGCGTCTGCGCCACCGCCATGGTCGCCGACGGAGCTTCTGGACGCGCCTGGGGCAGGGCCTGAACCAGGAAGAGGGACCGCACCCGGCCCGAGATCCGATCCTCGATTTTTTGTCCCCAGAGCGGTGAGACGCGGGCCGCGCATTCCTATCCCTTCGGCCTGGCCATCCCGGAAGTGATGGCCGGGCTTCCTTTCATGCATCTTCCAAGCCTTCCTGACGCACTGCGTACCGGCATCCAATCCCGCCGGCGATAGCCGTACTTCCCAGGCCCGCCGGACGGCGGACAGTAGGGCCGGCGCGCGAGAGCGGCCCCAAGGTCGTAGGGTGGCTTGTACGGTCTGCAACTCGCGAACCAAGGACATAGCCCCCTGGTGTGAAGACAGAGATCCACGTTTCGATTTCTAAAATGCGCAGGGGCTAAATAGCGTCGCAGGTGAGACAGCCATAGGCCGAGGCGAGACTCGGCCGACGGGCCGAGCGGGACGCATGACAGAGGCCCGTCCAGATCCGGGAGAGATTCCGACAATGCATCTTGTCGCAGTCGGTTGGAGAAGGCCTCGAGTAGATTCACGGCACGTCAAAACAATATCAAACGGGCAGAAAATCGTCTCCAGAGGATCCACCATAAGGGCAAGATTATGGTGTTTGATGATAACGCTGTGCTCTTTTTATCTATGTATAGCGATATTCGGACCAGTATGTCGTTTGTTTTCCGTCGAATTGGCCGAGGTATTCTATCGAATCGGCAAGACCATATGCGTCCAGCGGCCATCCAGGTGTATCTGGATTTTCGACGAATATACTTGTTTGTGCGGGAAGTGTATCGGGCTGTACTTGGGGATATTAATCGTCGCGATCACCGCGGTGATCAAACGGCAAGTGTATCCTAAAGTCTCGGTCGCACTGCCAGGTTTTTGCTCGTTCTTGCTCATGGCGGTCCACAGCCTCACGAGGGCAGTTGCCGGGGGCTTACTGTTCCCGGTATGGGCCAGCTTCTTTTTAGGCTTTGGCGGTGGGGCTGGCTTGGCTCTCACGATA
>MTPE01000113.1 GCA_002011835.1 Desulfarculaceae bacterium JdFR-95
CCAGGGCGAAGATGCCCGCCGACTCCGCCACCGCCTGGCCGATCAGCATGTTCTTGAGGATGTTTCCAGACTCACCCGGGTTCTTGCCAATGGACTGGGCCGCGATACCCGCAGCATAGCCCTCGCCCAAGGCCGCCCCGATGGCGCCGAAGCCCACCGAGAAGGCCGCCCCCAGGTAAGCCGCCGCCTGAACCCATGTCGTGTCGGGATATTCCATCTGCCCCACCTACTTGGTCTGTACCGAGATGTACACCAGGGTGAGCATGGTGAACACGAACGCCTGAATGGTGCCCACGAACAGCCCGAAGAAGGCGTTGAGCAGGGGCGGGAGCACCAAGTTGTAGACCAGATGACTCACTACCAGGATGATGATGGCCCCGCCCATGATGTTGCCGAACAGACGGAAGGAGATGGAGACCACCTTGGACAACTCGCCGATGATGTTCAGGGGGGCCATGAAGAACATGGGCTGGAAATACTCGCTGGCGTAGGCCTTGAACCCCTTGGTNTTGATCCCCGCGTAGTGGGCGATGAAGAACCCCAGGATGCCATAGGCCAGCGGCGTGTTTAGGTCCTTGGTGGGCTCGGAGAGGAAGGGGATCACCCCCAGCATGTTGGAGAGCCACAAGAACAGGAACAAGGTGATGATCAGGGGGAAGTAGTGCCGGTTCCTCTCGTCCAGGGCGTCGTTGACCAGCCCCTGGAAGGCGTCCACCATCAGCTCGGCGATGGTCTGATAGGGACCGGGCAGGATGCTGATCCGCCGCGTGGCCACCACCGCGAACAGGATCAGTATCCCCATCACGATCCAGCTCATGATGAGGGTCTCGGAGTTCAAGGTGATACGGTAGCCCGCTATCTCGAACACCCACTGCGGAATCTTGGTTATGTCGCCCACGGCTCTAGCGGCTCCCTGCGCTCAGGACCGGAAACCAACGGCCCAAGATGCGATCGCTGATGATGGTGACCTGTACGGCGAACAGCCCCACCGCACAGGCGCCCACCGACAGACTCTGGGGATGGGTGGCCGCCACGTACAGGGCCAAGCCCATCAACCCAAAGCGAATCACCACCGAAAGCAAGCTCATGCCCTCGGCCCCCCGCCGCCCCTCCTGCCGCAGGGCGCGGGGCAGCAAAAGGGCCATCAAAAAGAAATTGGCCGCGGAAGCCACCCCCCCCAGGGCCAAACCCTTGGCCCAGGTGGGCTCTCCCACGGCCAACAGCAACAAGGAGGCACCCACTGTGTAGTACAAGGCGCGCCTCAAAGTCGCCTTCACAAAGGCGCCGGGCTCATTGCTTCTCATCGGCGCCGTCCTCACCTTTGGTTCGGGACGAGAGGTCCATCTGCATGATCTGCCGGTAGGCGGTGTATCCTCCACCGGCTATGCCCAGCAGGATGAACAGGGTGATGAAGATGCCCTTGGTCCCCAACCAGCGGTCCAACCAATAGCCGATGGCGAAGCAAAAGAGCAGCGACCCCGCAAAGGTCAGCCCCACCTGCATCACCAGGGCCAAATGGTCCCACACCGCCCGGGGGGGCTTGTTCAGCATTTCTTCCCTACCACGAGGTAAGCCCTACTCTCCTGCTGGGCCGCCTCGCGCTTCATCTAACTCTCCTGGACAGGGCCTGTCAACCCAAAAGTGACAGTTGGCACAAATTCACCCCTCGCCCACCCCACCGCCTCTCTACCCCCAGGGCTTGCCGCCGTCAAGGCCACTGTGATACCTTGGCCGCAGACACTCTGACATCTTACCGCCATATCAAATCTTCTCGCCTGGCGTTCACCATGATGAACGCCAGGCGCCCCAAAGGGAGGATCCAAATGGGAGAAAAACGTGTCGCCAGGGTCACCGACATCATCGCCGCCAGCCCGGTCAGCTTCGATGACGCCATCAAGGTGGGCTTCGAACGCGCCACCCGCACCCTCCGCGGTATCACCGGCCTCAAGATCATCGAACAGCGCATCGCCGTGGACGACAACCAGATCGCCGAATACCGCGTGCGCATGGAGGTCATCTTCGTACTGGAAAACTAGTATGGCCATGGGGGAAGCTCTCTTCGGCCGAAGATGCTTTCTCCCATCTCCCCCGCACAGAGGCAACCCGCCCTCGGCCTGGCGTGCGGCGCCGCGCTCCAGACCGAGGGCGGACACACATCTCCTGCCGCTACTTACACCCCAAAATTCCGGCAGGCCCTCTCTCTAGGCCCCATCCCCCGCGGCGAGGCGCCAGAAGCCCCGGTACAAGGCCTGGGCCGCCTGGTCCATGACCGCCCCCTGCTCCTGCCAGCCGGCCATGACCTCCTCCAGGCGGGGGTCGTCCTCGAACCACTCCTGCAGCATCTCCGGCGTCACCTCCAGGTGGAACTGCAGGCCGTAGGCCCGGCGCCACACGAAGGCCTGGTGGGGACAGGGCTGGCCCGAGGCCAACAAGAGAGCTCCGTCCGGGATCATGAACATGTCGCCGTGCCACTGCAGCACCGGGATCTGATCCGGCAGGTCCTGGAACAGGGGGTCGTGGGCCGCAGGCAGGGTCCGGCGCACGGTGCACCAGCCGATCTCCTCGGCCGGCGAACGCACCACCCTCGCCCCCAGGGCCTTGGCGATGAGCTGGGCCCCCAGACAGAACCCCAGGATGGGCACCCCCGCCCGGGCCGCCCGGGCCAACAGCTCGTTCTCCGGCACCAGCCAGGGGTGTTCCTCCTCCTCGTAGACGTTCATGGGGCCGCCCATGCTGACGATGGCGTCGTAGCCCTGGGGGGTGGTGGGCGGGCTCTGGCCCGCGTAGCAGTGCACGTAGACCAGCTCCA
>MTPE01000054.1 GCA_002011835.1 Desulfarculaceae bacterium JdFR-95
CGACCGGGACCTCATGGCCCGGGCCCAGGCCGGCCAAGGCCCCGACATGAGCGAGGTCCGCGGCCAGGAGCACGTCAAGCGCGCCCTGACCATCGCCGCGGCCGGGGGTCACAACGTGCTCATGGTGGGTCCGCCCGGATCGGGCAAGACCATGCTGGCCCGCCGCCTGCCCACCATCCTGCCGCCGCTGACCTTCGCCGAGGCGGTGGAGGTNACCCANGTGGCCTCGGTGGCCGGCACCCTGCCCCCCGGCCAGGCCCTGGTCACCACCCGCCCTTTTCGCGCCCCCCACCACACCGTCTCCGACGCCGGCCTCATCGGCGGCGGCAGCGTGCCCCGCCCCGGCGAGGTGAGCCTGGCCCACCACGGGGTGCTGTTTCTGGACGAGCTGCCTGAGTTCAAGAAGAGCGTGCTGGAGGTCCTGCGCCAGCCCCTGGAGTCGGGTCAGGTCACGGTCACCCGCGCCGCGGCCACGGTGGACTTCCCCGCCCGCTTCATGCTGGTGGCGGCCATGAACCCCTGCCCCTGCGGCTTCTACGGCGACCCCCAGCGACAGTGCTCCTGCAGCCCCCAGCAGGTGCGCAACTACCTCAACCGCGTCTCCGGCCCCCTGCTGGACCGCATCGACATCCAGGTGGAGGTGCCCGCGGTGCCCTTCCGCGACTTGGCCGCCGACACCGCCGGCCCTCCCTCGGCCGAGCTGCGCCGACAGGTGATGGCCGCCCGCCGGCGACAGCACCAGCGCCTGGCCGGCAGCAACATCTACTGCAACGCCCAGATGGACTCCCGTCAGACCCGCCGCTACTGCCGCCTGGACTCCGCTGGGCTCCAGCTGTTGGAACAGGCCATGGAGCGTTTCCGCCTCTCGGCCCGTGCCTATACCCGCATCCTCAAGATCGCCCGCACCATCGCCGATCTGGAAGGGAGCGAGGCCATCGGCCTGGCCCACCTCTCCGAGGCCATCGGCTACCGCAGCCTGGACCGCGCCCTGCCCTGAAGGCGCGCCCAAGGAGACAAGGACTTCTCCCTCGCCTCCCGGATTGGAAATCGGCTCTTCGCCTTGGCCCCTGCGGGCCGCCATGATGTGTGACAAGGGTACAGGCAGAACGGTATGCCCTTGCCGGTTCAGGGATAGGGCCGGCCGATCAGGTAGCCCAGCTTGTTGTAGAGGGTCTCGAAGGCGTCGAACAGAAGGGTCAGGGCCGCGGCCATGGGGGCGATGAGGATCACGATGATGAGCATGTACTCCACCGTACCCTGGCCGGCGCGGTCTCGCAGCCTCCAGGCCAGGTTGGCCACTGAGATCACCATCCGGTTCAACAGTGTGCGTGTGCCGCACATGGCCCCCTGCCCCTGGTTTGGCCCTGGATCTTGTTCGGGCGCCACGGTGTTTGACTTGTCTGCGCGCCCCTTCCTATAATCCCAACTATGGTCGCAGAATACAGTGCCTGCCCTGTCTGCGGCCGCTGGAGCCCGGCTCTGGCGACTCAGCTCCCTATAGTGGGCGGAAACGAGGCGGCATGGACCCGGCCCGTGTGATCGAGTACGGCGACTATTTCCTCACCCGCAAGATCGCCACCGGCGGGATGGCCGAGCTGTTCCGGGCGCGTAAGGTGGGTGCGGCCGGCTTCGAGAAGCTGGTGGTGATCAAGCGCCTGCTGCCCCACCTGGCCGCGGACCAGGAGCTGCGCGACATGTTCCTGGACGAGGCCCGCCTAGCCAGCCAGCTCAGCCACCCCAACATCGCCCAGGTGTACGACCTGGGCGAGGCCCTGGCCACCGACCCGGGACGTCCCCAGGGCGAGACCACCTACTTCATCGCCATGGAGTACGTCTCGGGCAAGAGTCTAGCCGAGGTGATTCGGCGGGGTCAAGACACGGGCCGGCCGCTGTCGGTACAGCACGCAGTGCGCATCGTGGCCCACGCCGCCGCGGCCCTGGCCTACGCCCACGACAAGCGTGACGCCGCGGGCCAGCCCCTGGGGCTGGTACACCGCGACGTGAGCCCCCAGAACATCCTCATTTCTTATGAAGGCGAGGTCAAGCTGGTGGACTTCGGCATCGCCAAGGCCCTGTCCTCCAGCACCACCACCCGTCCCGGCACCCTCAAGGGCAAGTTCGCCTACATGGCCCCGGAGCAGGCCCGCGGCGAGAGCGTGGACCGCCGGGCCGACATATATGCCCTGGGCATCGTGATGTGGGAGGCGCTCACCGGCCGGCGTCTGTTCGCGGGCGACAGCGAGGCGGTGATCCTGGGCAAGGTACTGGAGCCCAAGGTGGAGGCGCCCAGCAGCGTGAATTCCCAGGTGCCTCGGGAGCTGGATGCCATCTGCCTGAAGGCCCTGGCTCCGGCCCGGGAGGACCGCTACCAGACCGCCCAGGAGATGAACGACGCCCTGGAGGCCTGGTTGCACAGCCTGCCCACCTATCCCAGCAGCTACTCCTTGCGCAACTACATGCTGGAGCTGTTCGGGCCGGAGGTGGAGGAGGAGGCCCACCAGGTCCAGGAGGAGCAGGAGGCGGTCCGCGCTGCCCTGGCCCAGCAAGGCGGAGAGGGCGCAGGACCGACAGCGGAGGCGGAACCAACCACCCAAGCGGCTGAGGCCACCCAGGTATTCACCCCTCCCCCGGCCGAGGCGGAGACCAAGGGAGGCAAGGGCAAGCTCTGGGCCGTGGTGGGCCTGGTGGTGGTGCTGGCCGCGGGGGCGGGGNGGTTCCTGCTGCGCCCGGGGACATCGCCAGAGAAGACTGCGGGTCCTGCCCCGCCGCCCGCCACCCAGGCCACGGCCCCGGCTGCGCCCGC
>MTPE01000190.1 GCA_002011835.1 Desulfarculaceae bacterium JdFR-95
GTCCGCTTTCGTTCTGTTCTCCCGCCAGTGGGGTAGATCCTGCCGTTGTTCAGCGTCCACCAAAAGCCCGGCCACCCATTCCAGGCAATCTGGGCAAGGCTTCATTTCAGTACGGGCATCTCCCAGAGAAAATTGCAGTGTCCCGATGATAGCAGAGCCCAGTTCAAGCGGGCAAGACGGGGAAATCGGGTTGGGTGGGGTGTGTTACTTTTGTGTCACGCCACGCCCAAAAACGGCTTTGCCGGGCGTTTGGCCCGATGCCCGGCAAAGAATATATCTGGTTGGAATTATTGGCTTGTTTTTGGCTCCCCGGGCCGGATTCGAACCAGCGACCCGGTGGTTAACAGCCACCTGCTCTGCCAGCTGAGCTACCGGGGACCAGCGCTCTAATACCACAGGCCCCCCGCGCCGTCAAGCGCCAGCCCCCATCGCACACAGCTCCGCGCTTACTCCTGGAAAGCGGCTGCCTCTTGCTCCTTCTCCCGGCCTCGGCCGGAGCCACGCCGCCCCGCAACGGCCGCCTCAGGGGTAAAATTGGGCAACTCAAGTCCCGCAGGAAGCCGCTACGCTCCCCCGTCGCGGCCAAAAGCCCACTCCAACGGCCCGCCGCGCAGCCCCGTACCCTCACGCCTGGGATCACCCTCCCAGGCCCAGAGCCAGGCCCGCGCGCCCACCGCCATCACCCCCACCTCGCCCTCCAGACCCAGCAGCCGCGCCGCCCGCTGCGTGCAGGCCGCGAACACCGTACGCGGCGAGAGCCCGGCCTCCCACCAGGCCGCCATCTCCCGCCGCAGGGCCTGGCCGTGGGCCAAGCCGTAGGAGCCCGCGTCCGAGCCCATCACCAGCTCCACCCCCAGGGCCTCGGCGCGGCGCATGGCCCGCGCCTGAGAGCGGGCGATCTCACGCAGGTTGTCCCGGACATGAGGGGTGTGGCGGCCCTCGGGATCCTCGGCATGGGCCTGCACCGCAGCCAGGGTGGGCACCCAGGCCACGCCCCGCGCCGCCATCAGCTTCAGGGTGGCCTGGTCCAGGAAGAAGCCGTGCTCGATGGAGGTGACACCGGCCTCCACCGCCGCCCGCACTGTCTCCACTCCGCTGGCGTGTACGGCCACCGTGAGCCCCACCTCCCGCGCCACCGCCACCACCGCGGCCAACTCCTCCGGCCCCACGGCCAGGGGGTGCTCCACCCGTCCCGGAGACTCGAAGTCCAATAGCCCCGTGGCGAAGACCTTGAGCAGCCCCGCCCCGGCCCGGGCCCGCGCGCGGGCCGCGGCGGCGAAAGCCGCCGCCCCGGCCAGCCCCTCCGCCAGCCAGGAGGCCGCCTCCCCCTTGGCTCCCAGGCCCACCCCCGCCGCGCGCAGCAGAGGGGGCTGGCCGGGCAAGGGCCGGGGCGTAGGGCGCGCCGGACTGTGGCCCATGTCGCGCACCGCGGCCACGCCGGCCTGGTGCCAGGCGCGCAGGTTGTCCTCGGCTCTGCCGCCCAGCCACAGGTGTACGTGAGCGTCGATGGGCGCCGGCGCCAGCCAGAACCCCTCCAGGCGTCGCAGGGGCGCCCCCGCAGCCAGGGCCTCCTCTCCTAATGCCTGGATGCGGCCATCCTTGATCAGAATCGCGGGTGGCCCCTTATGGTCGGCCGCGCCGGCCAGTCCTTCGGCCAGGAGGCAGACCTTACCCTTACGGGCCGGGGATGAGTGCCGGCCCGGTGACATGGATTTGGGCGGCATTTCGTAACGGTGCGCTATGCGCTCAGGCGCTTGACCAGGTTGGCGTACACCGTGGCATAGCGGCGGCACTCGTCGCGCACGCGGTCGTCCGGCTCGCCGATGGCCAAGGGGCCCAGATGGCCGCCCCGGCGCAGACCCGGCACCACCATGCCGTGTATGAGCTGGCCGGCCAGCAGGCTCATCAGGGCCAGCTCGCCGCCGCCGCCGATACCACCGGTGGAGACGAAGGCACCGCCGGGCTTACCCTCCAGCTCGCCCTTGCCAAAGAGCTTGATGCTCTCGTCTAGAAAGCGCTTCATGTCTGCAGCCATGTTGCCAAAATAGCAGGGCGAGCCCAGAATGAGCCCGTCGGCAGCGGCCACCTCGTCCATCTCCACCTCGGCGACCCGGCGCAGGGTCACTTCCAGGCCTTCCTCACGGAGGCCCTCGGCGACGGCCTCGGCCATCTTGCGGGTGTTGCCGCCGTGCGAGTAGTAAACGATGAGTATCTTGGCCATGAGATCACTCCCTATGTGGCGAAAAGTTTAGTCGCGGGGTTTCAGTCTCTATCCTGGGGCTGTGGGCTCAACAGCTTACCCGTGGGTGAACCGCGCAGGGGCAGCCTGGAAGGTGCCGTCTCCTCTGGCCGGCGTGCCTTTTGTTCCCGCAGGCGTTCGATGTAGGTAGCCAGCACCCCCATGATCAGGCGGCACTGGCGGTGGGTGGCCAACTCCAGGGGGGTGAAGCCCCGATCCTTGGCCCGCACGCTTTCGGGGTGGGGTGGGGGCTGATCCTCGGCGGAGATCTCGCCTTCTGCCGCCAGGGTCTTGGGTGTGGGCTTGTTCTGGCGGCGGCTGCGGGCGAAAGCCTCGCGCGAGGAGTAGGCACGCAGGGTGGGGTCGGCGCCGTGGGCCACCAGGTATTTGACCGCCTCGATCTGTGGGGGTATGCAGTGTCCGCCGGCCACGTAGTGCAGGGCGGTGTAGCCGCGGTCGTCCTGGGCGTTCAGGTCGGCGCCAGCCTGGATGAGCAGCTCGGCCATGCGCTTGGGGCATTTGCTGTCATAGGAGCGCATGGCCTCCATGAGGGGGGTGGT
>MTPE01000253.1 GCA_002011835.1 Desulfarculaceae bacterium JdFR-95
CGCACTCAGGGGACCGCCCTCGGAGGGCGGCCGCCCCTGGCGCAGGCAGGCCGCGGCCTGCTCCGGCCCCAGGCTCTCCCGCCCCGCCCGCCACAGCCACAACAGCTTGGCCCCCACCAGGCCCCACAGCCACAGGGACAATACCAGCAGGGGCCACATCACCGGCCCGCCGGCCTCGAACAACTGCCAGGCCCGCCACCACAAGCTCATGGCTGCTTGGCCTCCTGGATCAGGGCGGCGGTCAGAGCCACCGCCTTCTCCTCCATGTCCGAGACCACCCTCTGCGCCCGCCGCGCCAGCAGGGAAGCCGCCACCAACACCGGGATGGCCACGGCCAGGCCCAACTGGGTGGTGACCAACGCCTCGCTGATGCCGCCGGCCATGAGCCGGGGGTCACCGGTGCCGTGGGTGGTGATCACGTTGAAGGTGTTGATCATGCCCGTGACCGTGCCCAGCAGGCCCAAGAGAGGCGCCACCGCGGCCATGACCTTGAGCGCGGTGAGGAACCGCTCCAGGCGGGGCAGCTCCTTGAGCATGGCCTCGGACAGGCCGTTCTCGATCACCTCCGCCGGCTGGCCGCGNAGCTTGAGTCCCGCTTTGATCACGTTGCTGGTGGGCTGGCCCGGCTGGCGCTCGGCCTCGGCCAGGGCGCCGGCGAAGTCGCCCTGTTGCACCAGGCGGTTGACCTTCTCCATCATCATGTCGGTGTTGGCCCGCACCCGCCGCAGGAACAGCAGGCGCTCCACGATCAGCACCAGGGAGATCAGCCCCACCAGCAGGATGGGCCACACCAGGGGCCCGCCGGAGAGGAGCTGTTCCCACAGGCCCTGGCGGTGGGCCATCTGCCGCAGGGCGCCGCCCCCGCTCACGTCCAGATAGACCGCCTCGCTCTGACCGTCCAGGAAGGCGGCCAGGTTGCGCCGCACCCGCCAGGGCGGCTCCCCGCCGGTGGCCAGCAGCCGACCGCTGGCCCGCCCCAGGACCAGATAGCCCAGCTCGTCCCCGTGGCGGTAGATGGCGCCCAGCTCGCCCAGGCGCACGATCTGGCCCTCCACCTCCCGGCCGGCCCGGTCCACCAGCCGTCCCCGCCGGCGTACCACCTGGCCCGACTCGGCGATCATGGTCAGGTACGTCTCGATCAGACGGCGGATGTCCTCCAGACCGGGGAAGCGGCTCTTGTCCAGGTAGGAGCGCAGCACCTCCAGGCGCCGGGGGTGCTCGGCGGTGGAGGGCCAGGTCTCGGCCAGAGAGAGCAACTCCCGCGCACTGGCCCGCACCAGACCGGCCAGCTCGTCCAGGTCGCCCTGCTCCTCGCGCAGGGCGCGCGCAGCCTCGTCCTTGCGCCGGGAGACCTCCTCCAGACGGGCCTGGTCTGCGGCCAGGGCCTTTTCCTCCGCGGCCAGACGCGCCTGAAGGTCCTTGAGCTGCGCGCGCAGCCGCTTCAGCTCCGCGGCCTGCGCCGCCCGGAGTTCGGCTTGTTCCCGGCGGGCCGCCTCTAGCTCCTGGGCCACCTTGCGCGCCGCGGCAGGGAAGTCCCCTCCTTGCGCACCCGGCAGACCGGCCAGCAGCAGGACCAGCAGCAGCCCCAGGGCCGCCGCCCACCTCATGGCCGCACCTCCTGCGGCAGCCGCCCCAGGGGTATCTCCACCAGCGAGGCCACCCGATGCCGCCGGGCGATCTCCGCCGCCAGGTTCAGGTCGCGGGTGTAGCCCTCCACGGGCAGAAACCGCCTCTTCCCCTGGTCCCAGCGCCAGGCCCGGGCGCCATCGCCGCTCAGGGCGAACAGGGCCAGCCGTCCCAAGCGCAGCATGCACACCCGCTGCAGGCGCCCGCCGATCTCCCGCTCGGTCTCCACCGCGCCCGCCATACCGCCGTAGCGCGCCTCCACCGCCAGGGCCTCCAACAGGCGCCGGGTCTTGCGGGGCAGGGAGGCGTCGTAGTCACGCAGCAGACCGGCCAGGTCTTCCAAGCGCCGCCGGCGCTCGGAGAGCAGGAAGGGCAGGTCGGCCTCGACCATCGCCTCCAGCCGGGCCAGGGTCTGATCCAAGAGCGGCTCCAGACCGCGGCGGATACGCTGATACTCCTGGCGGCGCCGCTCCAGCTCGGCCAGCTTGGCCTGCTGGTCGGCCAGGTAGGCCCGTACCTTCTTGCGCCAGCGGGCGGTCTCCTCCAGGCGGCGGCGCACGGCCTCGATGCGGTCCAGCAGCCGGGCCTTGGCCTGGGCGTGGCGGTCGGCCAAGCGCTGGGTCTGTTGGCGCACCTGCACCGCAGTCAGCGCCTGGCGCTGCACCTCATCTGGCCGCGGGGTGGTCTGCTGGGCGGCCAGCGGTGCGGCCAAGCTCAGACACAGGACCGCGGCAAGCAACAACTGTCTCATGGGTCCCAGCTCTCTCCAAAGGCAAACCCCCTGGCCACAGCGAGCCAGGGGGACTGCATCCCGCTTCACTTGATCTCCCTGGGCGGACCTGGACGGGGGCACATGCTTCTGCATTCGCCCGCGCCGTTCCGCGCCGGCTCCGACCCAGGTCCATGAGGCCGGCAGGTCTTCTGGCTTCCGGGCGCCCTTGGCCGGCGGCTACCGCCTTCCCGCCTGGCAGTGAGCTTCATGCCCACCCCTTCCGGCAGTGGCCCGTTGGCAGCCGCCCTACCCGGTCACAGCGGCGGGACCGCGACGGATTCGCACCGTCTTCCCTATTAAGCCCCAGGGGCACCGGCCTCGTACTATTCCCCCGTTGCTTTGCCATGGGCCAGAGCGGCTGTCAAGGGAAAAGGCCCCCGCCTCCTCCCGCCGCAGTATG
>MTPE01000116.1 GCA_002011835.1 Desulfarculaceae bacterium JdFR-95
CGGGGCCGGGAGGGCTTCGCCCTGCTGGAGGAGCTGGCCGCGCTTCTGGGCGCGGAGCTGGCCGGCACCCGCGTGGCGGTGGAGGAGGGCTGGATCGGCCCGGAGCGCCAGGTGGGCCAGACCGGCCTCACCGTGCGGCCGGAGCTGTACATCGCCTGCGGCATCAGCGGCGCCATCCAGCACCGGGCCGGCATCCTGGGCGCGCGCTACATTGTGGCCGTGAACCGCGACCCTCGCGCGCCCATCTTCTCCGTGGCCGACTACGCCATCGTGGGCGACCTGTTCAAGGTGGTGCCGGCCCTGATCCAGGGCCTCAAGGAAGGGAGCTGAGCCATGACCCTGCGCTCCGACCCCCAGAAGCTCTTGCGCCAGGTGATCGCCCGCTTCGTGGCCGAGGAGGTGGCGCCGGTGGCCCGCGAGCTGGACCAGGCCGGCCGCTTCCCCCGCGAGCTGTTCCAGAAGCTGGCGGCCATGAACGCCTATCGCATCCGCTATCCCCGCGGGAAGGGCGGCGCCGGGGGCAACACCACCCTCTACTGCATCATGTGCGAGGAGCTGGCCAAGGGCATGCTCTCGCTGGCCGCCATCGCCGCCAAGCAGTGTCTCATGGCCACCAACTTCCTGTTCCGCTTCGGCAGCCCCGAGCTGAAGGAGAAGTATTTCGAGCCGGCCATGCGGGGCGAGATGATCGGCTCCTTCTGCCTCACCGAACCCGAGGCGGGCGGAGACCTGGGCGCGGTGACCACCACCGCCACCCGCGACGGCGACCACTGGATCATCAGCGGCATGAAGACCTGGATCACCAACGCGCCGGTGGCCGACTTCTTCACCGTGCTGTGCCAGACCGACCCGGAAAAGGGCATCCGGGGGCTGAACTTCTTCTTCGTGCCCCGGGACACGCCGGGGGTGCGGGTGAGCCCGCGCTTCGAGCTGCTGGGCACCCGCACCACCGAGATCGCGGAGGTGGCCTTCAACGACTGCCGCATCCCGGCCGACCACCTGCTGGGCAAGCCGGGCAAGGGCCTGGGAGCCCTGCTCAGCATCCTGGCCGAGATCCGGGCCATGACCGCGGCCCTGGCCCTGGGGCTGGCCAAGGCGGCCTATGAGACCGCCTTCCAGTACGCCCAGGAGCGGCAGGCCTTCGGCCGGCCCATCGGCAAATACCAGCTCATCCAGGCCAAGATCGCCTCGCTGGCCACCGAGATCTACGCCGCGGAGCTGATGCTCTACGACACCACGGCCAAGATCGACGCGGGCCAGCGGGCGGGGCGCGAGTCCATGATGGTGAAATACTTCGCCACCGAGCTGGCCTGCCGCGCCGCGGACGAGGCCACCCGCATCCTGGGGGCCTACGGCTACTCCATGGAGTATCCGGCCCAGCGCTACTTCCGCGACGCGCGCTTCCTGCTCTACGGCGGCGGCACCCACGAGGTGCTGTTGCAGAACATCGCCCGCGAGCTGCGTTTGTAGGAGGGTTTGTGGCCATACGCACCCGCATAGAGCGCCGACCCCTGGGCGAACAGGTGACCGGCATCCTGCGGCGCATGATCGTAGAAGGCCGGCTGGAGCCGGGTATGCGGCTGGTGGAGGAACAACTGGCCGAACAGATCGGCACCAGCCGCACCCCCATCCGCGAGGCCCTGCACCGCCTGGAGCAGGAGAAGCTGGTGGAGCGCCGGGCCAAGGGGGGCTACCGCGTGCGGCCGCTGACCGTGCGGGAGGTGGAGGAGGTCACCGGCGTGCGCGCGGCCCTGGAGTCCTACGCCGTGGAGCTGGCCGCGCGCCGCCTGGGACCGGAGCAGGTGCGCGAGCTGGAGGAGAACGTGGCCGCCTTCGCCCGCGCGCTGGAGGCGGGCGACCGCAAGGCCCTGGTGAAGCTCAACACCGAGTTCCACCAGATGCTCTACCGCGCCGCGGGCTCGGAGCTGCTCAGCCGCATGATAGAGGGGTTGGCCGAGGTGCTCTATCGCTTCCGGGTGTCACTCCTGGCCGATCCCCAGGCCGCGGCCCGCTCCCTGCGCGACCATCGCCGGTTGCTGGCCGCGCTCAAGGCGGGCCGGGGCCAGGAGGCGGCGCGCATCTGCCGCGAGCACCTCATGGCCGGCGGGGCCTGGATGAGCCGCATGCTACAGGAGCAGAACCACAGCCAAGGAGACNGAAGNACCATGAACACGGCAAGGGCAACCAAACGCCCCATACGGGTGCTGGTGGCCAAGCCCGGACTGGACGGACACGACCGCGGAGCCAAGGTGGTGGCCCACGCCCTGCGCGACGCGGGCATGGAGGTNATCTACAGCGGCCTGCACCAGACCGTGGACAAGATCATCGCCACNGCCCTGCAGGAGGCGGTGGACATCATCGGGCTCTCCATCATGAGCGGNGCCCACCTGCCCATCTGCCGCAAGCTCATGGCCGGGCTCAAGGAGGCGGGCCTGGAGGACGTGGCGGTGGTGGTGGGGGGCGTGATCCCCCAGCGCGACGTGGCGGCCCTGAAGGAGCTGGGCGTGGCGGCGGTGTTCCCCGGCGGCACGCCCCTGCCCGAGATCGTGGCCGGGGTGGAGGCCGTGGCCGCGGGAAGGAGGGGCTGATCATGGGCGTGGCCAAATACACCCGCGACGAGAAGGACGCCATCCTCAAGGTAGAGCTGCACAGCGGCATCGAGGTCAAGCCGGTCTACACCCCGGCCGACCTGGAGGCGGTGGGCTTCGACTACCAAAAGGACCTGGGCGACCCCGGCCAGTATCCCTTCACCCGCAGCCTACACCCCCTGGGCTACCGCAGCCGGGCCTGGACCA
>MTPE01000473.1 GCA_002011835.1 Desulfarculaceae bacterium JdFR-95
ACCATCCCCACGCCAAGGAGATAGCCGTGCCCGAGCCCAGTGTGGAACGCCAGACCATCGAGGAGCGCATTCAGAACATCGTCCAGCGCACCCCCGCCTACCAGGAGCTGTGTCAGTTGGTGGGAGAGCTGCTCCTGCACACCCTGGAGCAGGACCGCCCCGAGGACCTCCCCCAGCCCCAAAGCGACACCAGCCGCTGGAAACAGGGGCGTTCCCTGTGGGACCGAGGCCGCCTGGAGCTGGACTGGCCCCGACGCTGGGAGCTTGCCATAGAGCTGGCCCAGGTGGTGGCCGACCGCCCCGGCGGAGCCGAGACCGTGCAGGCCCTGGCCGGGCTGCGGGCCGACGCCGGACCCCAGGGCGGGGAAGGGGCCGGCGCCTTCCGCGCCGTGCTCACCGGTGACGGCAAGGCCCTGGAGCGTGCGGCCCGCAAACACGGCGGCCAGGCCCCGGTGCTGGGACTCCTCTTGCGCCTGGCCCTGCGGCCCGCCCTGCTGGCTGCCGCCCACCAGGCGCGGCAACAGCTCGAGCTGGAGGCCTGGAGCTTCGGACACTGCCCGGTGTGCGGCTCTGCCCCGGGACTGGCCACCCTCTCCGGCGAGGGCGGCCAGCGCACCCTGTACTGCTCCCTGTGCGAGACCGCCTGGCCCTACCCCCGCCTGCAGTGCCCCTTCTGCGAGAGCCAGGAGCCGGGCATCTTCAGCTACCTCAAGCCGGAGGACGAGCCGGGCCTGCAGGTGGACCTGTGCGCCCGCTGCGGGCAATACCTCAAGACCCTGGACCTGCGCGAGCTGGCCGGACCGGTGATCCCCCCCTTGGACGAGGCCGCCACCTGGCACCTGGACCTGATCGCCCGCCGGCACCGGCAGGAGGGGACTCCCCCCGAAGCGGAGGCCAAGGACCCCGCCTCCTAGCCCCAAGCCCCTAGGGCCGGACCTCTCCCTCTCCCCTTCTGGAACCGCCCCACTGTCCTGCGGGGCCCTCCAGCCGCCACCTCCCGGCGGACGGCGGAGCCCCCCCTAGGTCCGGGCAGTGGGGATGGCATTGTGGGTGTAGCCTCCGGCCTCGCGGGCGGTGAGGGGCTGGCGCACCGGATTGCGGCGGAAATAGTCCAAGGCCCGCTTGATGTCTTCCAACAGCAGCTCCCCCATGTCGCGCGAGAATCCGTGGCGCACCAGCGCGCGCATCACCACCAGGTCCTCCCGGTGGGGGGGCATGGAGTAGGCCGGCACCTGCCACCCCCGGCTGCGCAGCCGGTCCGACAGGTCGTAGAGGCTGAAGCCCACCTCCGCGCCTTCGGCCAGGGTCCACAACAGGGCGGGGATGCCGCCGCGGCCGGCGTGAATCACCCGGAAGGGTCCCACCTTGGCGATCTCCTCCCCCAGCCAGGCCGCGGTGTCGTAACAGGCCTGGTGTATCTTGCGGTAGCCCTCCTGGCCCAGGCGCAGGAAGTTGTAATACTGAGCCACCACCTGACCCCCGGGACGCGAGAAGTTGAGGGCAAAGGTGGGCACCTCGCCGCCCAGGTAGTTGACTTTGAAGATCAGCTCCTCGGGCAGATGCCGGCGGTCGCGCCAGATCACCCAGCCCACTCCCAGGGGGGCCAGGCCGAACTTGTGGCCCGAGGCGTTGATGGACACCACCCGGGGCAGGCGGAAGTCCCACACCAGCTCTGGGTCGCAGAATGGGGCCAGGAAGCCGCCGCTGGCTGCGTCCACGTGGATGGGGATGTCCCAGCCCTTGTCGGCCTGGAGCTGGTCCAGGGCNCGGCTGATGCCCTCTACGTCTTCGTACTGGCCGGTGTAGGTCACGCCCAGGGTGGCCACCACCCCGATGGTGTTCTGGTCGCAGTANTCGGCCACCACCTCCGGGGTCATGATCAGNCGCTCGCCCTCCATAGGNACCTCGCGCATCTCTATCTCCCAGTAGCGGCAGAACTTGTGCCAGCAGATCTGCACCGGGCCGCAGACCAGGTTGGGGCGGTCGGCGGGCTGGCCCTGGGCCTGGCGCTGTTGGCGCCAGCGCCACTTCAGGGCCATGCCGCCCAGCATGGCCGCCTCGCTGGAGCCNGTGGTGGAGCAGCCGATGGTGTTGTCCGCCTGGGGCGAGTTCCACAGGTCGGCCAGCATGTGNACGCAGCGGGCCTCCANCTCCGCGGTNTGGGGGTATTCGTCCTTGTCGATCATGTTCTTGTCCAGGCACTCGTCCATCANGCGGTGGATCTCCGGCTCCACCCAGGTCTGGCAGAAGGTGGCCAGGTTCAGGCGGCTCACCCCGTCCAACAGCAGCTCGTCGTGCACCAGCTGGTAGGCCAGGCGGGGGTCGTGCTCCCGCCGGGGGAAGCGGTACTTGGGCATCCTCACCGAGAGGTCGGAGGAGACGTAGAGGTCGTCCTGCAGCTTGGGCTTGACCGTATTCCTTTCGTGCAGAGCCATGTCTTCACCCCTTTGACTGTGCCGAGGCGCCCTCGGGCGGTAGGGCTTGGCTGGCGCCTCGAGCGGAAACAAACCTGGAATCCGAAATCACCTTCCCAGGGAGGATGCGATCACCCCGCACCGTGAGAGGGCCCTATCCCACGCTCTGTGGCCGAGGCCGGCCACCAACCTCCGGCCCCTCCAAGTCGAGTCGATGCCTCACGGCCTATTCGGATCGATCCTGGCGCCACCCTGGCTTTTTGGCCGCATTGATCAACAGCGGCAGGCCGGTGAACACCACCAGGCCGCCGGCCACCAAGGCCACGTACAGGCCGGGACTGCCCACCGGCAGGTTGCTGGGGGGGAAGAAGCCCACC
>MTPE01000331.1 GCA_002011835.1 Desulfarculaceae bacterium JdFR-95
TGCGCTCGCCCACCTCGCCGGGCAGCTTCTCCAGGCGCAGCACCTGGCCGGGCTCCACCTTGTACTGCTTGCCTCCGCTCTGAATCACCGCATACATCTCGCAACAACCTCCCGGAAGCGAATGCAAAATATACGAGAGCCCACCGCCGGTGTCAAGCCGCCGACTCCACCGGCCGCCACAGGCCCTCCCCGGGGCTGTCTCCTGCTCGCCGCGCCCAATATTACCGCAGCCGCCGGCCCGCGCCAACCCCGTAGTCTCCCGGAAGGAACGGTTTTCAGAGACTAGAGAGAAGCTACCAGATATGGGGGGTCCTTGAGGTACCGGCCACAAAATATTGACAAAACACCCCCGTGACTGCTATCGTGACCCTGGCGCGGCCCGCCAGCGGAGGATATGCGCGGCCGCGGCCAAAGGAGGGTGAAGGGTGGAGCTGTGGGACGCCTTGCAAGGGCTGGAGCCCCGCTGGTCCGGCCCCTGGCACGAGGACGAGCTGGAGAGCCTGCCTGCCAGTCCGGGCCTGTTCTGCGTGTGCGCTTGTGAGGGCCGGGGCCAGAGCGGCGAGTTCCGGGTGGTGCAGCCCATCTACATCGGCGGCTCGGTCAACGTGCGCCAGGCGGTGCAGGAGAGCCAACGCCTGGAGCACTGGCGCCGCTTCGCCGGCCAGGGACGCCAGCTCTGTTTCGGCTTCATGTCCGCCCCGCCCAGCGGCCTGGACCGCATGGGCAACGCCATGATCGCCTACTACCGCCCCCCGGCCAACGCCAGCGCCGCGGTGCTGTAGGGCCGCCGCCCGGGGGCAGAGCCCCGGCCCGGGACCGGGGACGCGCCTCGGGGCGGGGACAAAGGGGCAGACGCCGAGGTCGGGGCCGAGGGGACGCACGCCAGCGGAGAACCAGGAGGAAAGCTGGGAGCGCCGGGAGAGGCGCCAGGGGGCGTGCCACCGCTGGTGCCAGGGGGGCGCCAGGCGAGGGAAACCTTGGCAGTCGCGGGTGGGATAGCCGCCCCTGCCGGGCCTGGCTGCTGGCGAGGCGGGGAAGGACTCTCCTCGGCCCACGAAAACCAGCCTGCCTCGGCCGCGAACGTTTTTCGCGGCCTCTCACCCTGCGGCCGGGGATCGCCTCTGCTCTGGTGCCAGTCCCTTCTCGATAGCTCCGCTTCCGAATAGACCTGATTCCAGCCCGCCTGCCTCCACCGCGGGCCGGGACGGGCGCTCCCTCAGCCCTCCTCCGGGGCGGGGATGTGGTCCATGCAGGGCACCCGGCTCTGGCACAGGCCGCAGGCCGGCGTCTCCATGCCGAAGACCTCCTGACTGTAGCGCGGCATGGTCACCTCGGTGTATTGCTGGCAGAGGCGCTTGTCGTGTCCCTGAGGACTCAGGGCGCCCACGGGACAGCGCTCGATACACTTTCCGCAGGTGCCGTGGGTGTAGAACAGACAATAGGCGTGGATGTCCTCGTAGGGCCGCGGCGTGGGCGGCACCACCAGACGCGCCACCACCGAACCCGCACGATGGGCCTTGCCCTTGGCCGTGATCAGCCCGTCACACAGGCCGAAGGTGCCCAGCCCCCCCACGAAGGCCGCATGCCTCTCCGACCACACCGAACAGGGGGCATAGGGGCCGGTGTCCACCCGCCGCCAGTGCGGCGATAGCAGAGGCGCCACCGCCGGCACCCCCACCTCGGCCAACGCCTCCACCACCCGCCGCCGCAGGGCCTGGTTGAACTCCTCGCCCAGGGCCCGCACCCGGAACCAGCGCTCGCAGGGCCGGCCCTCCCGCGCCGACTGCTCCTGCCGCACCCGGGCAGTACTGGGCAGGATCCAACTGATCACGGTCAGCTCTGCCGCCGGCGCCGGCTGCTCCGGGAAGCTGAGGGCGAAACACTCCTCCGGCGTCCAATAGAAGGAGCCGACGTGGCCCCGAATCTCCTGGTACAAGGGGTCGGCACCGCTGGAGAAACCCACCAAGGGCGCGTCGAAGGCCCGCTCGTCGGGCCCCAGACCCAGCCGGTTCAGGGGTGAGTGGGCCACGAAATCCTCGATCAGCTCTACGATCCAGGCTGCAGGGTCCGAGGGCAGGTTGGGGTGGGTCATGGCAGGCCTCCCTGGTGATGTAAAGCGAATCCCTACCTATCGACTATACGACTCCTTTCCCTCCCCTGTCACCCCCGGCCTTGCGGTAGAATTTTTGTAGTTGCAGGGCCGGGGAGGTTCTGCTAATCTTTTTAGTAATCATTATCAAGTAGCGTATCGGGCAAACCCACAGCACAAAGGGGAGGAAACGTCGAGATGTCCAAGACCATGGAGAATTTGCAGGCCGCTTTCGCCGGCGAGTCGCAGGCCAACCGCAAGTATCTGGCCTTTGCCAAGAAGGCCGAGGAGGAGGGCTATCCCCAGGTGGCGCGCATGTTCCGCGCCGCGGCCGAGGCCGAGACCATCCACGCCCACAACCACCTGCGGGCCATGAAGGGGATCGGGACCACGGCCGAGAACCTGAAAGCGGCCATCGAGGGCGAGAGCTACGAGTTCCAGAAGATGTATCCGGGCATGATCGCCGAGGCCGAGGCCGAGGGCGAGAAGGAGGCCCTGCGCAGTTTCCGCTGGGCCAACGAGGTGGAGAAGGTCCACGCCGAGCTGTACCAGAAGCTGGCCGAGGCCCTGGAGTCGGGCCTGGAGGAGTATCCCTACTGGGTGTGCCCGGTGTGCGGCTACACCGCCGAGCGGGAGCACCCCGAGCGCTGCCCGGTGTGCAACGCCAAGGGAGACCGCTTCATCAAGATCGACTGAGGCGC
>MTPE01000191.1 GCA_002011835.1 Desulfarculaceae bacterium JdFR-95
GAGTCCGCTGTGGGCACGTCCTTGCTCCTCGCTTGGGGAGAGCGGGCCGAGGCGGGCCCATTCTAGCACAGGGACGCGACGGCAGCAGGGCCTCAGGGCCGGGCGGTCAGGATGCGCAGGCGCGTGGGCCAGCCCCGCCAGCCGGTCCAGGCCCGCCGGGTCAGTATCTCTTCCCGCCGGGCCAGCAGGCGCCGGAACAGATCCAGGTAATCGGCGCACATGCGCTGGGAGGTGTGGGGATAGTCCGGCATGCGCGCGGCCCAGGAGTCGTACTCGGCCAGCATCTGTTCCAGACGCTGTTCGAAGTCCGCGGGCGTGAAGGCCAGCCCGAAGCCAGCGCAGTGTTCGGGCAGGCCCCCGCTGTCGCGGTAGAGGATGGGCAGGCCGGCCAGACAGCCCTCGATGGCGTGCATGGGCGCGGAGTCGTTGCGCGAGGCGCTGAGGTAGATGTGGTGGCGNTTGATCTCCGCGGCCAGCTCCCGGCCGGACAGAGGCTCCACGTAGCGCGCATGGCGGAAGGTGAANCCCCGCGGCAGGCGCCCCACGTAGGTGAAGCGGATGCGTCCGCGCCAGGCGGGGTCGGCCAGCATCCGGTCCAGCCGGGCGTAGATGTCGAAGCCGCGGTTGTAGTTGTCGCTCCAGTGGTGGGTGACCAGGGAGAAGGGCCCCTGCGGCCGGGGCTTGGGCGCGGCCCGCCACAGCTCGGGGNCGGCGCCGTTGAGGATCACCTCGAAGGGACGCGGCCCGAACCCGGCCCGGACATAGACCTGGTGCAGCCAGCGGCTCACGAACACGGTGTGGTCGGCCACGAGGTTGGCGGCGATACGGAAGCGGTTGAAGCGTCCCGAGGCGTCGTCGCGCGCCTCGCTGGAGTTGTTGATGCGGTGCACCACCAGCGCGCGCGGATTCACCCGTCGCAGGTAACGCAGGATGTGGCGGTGGTCATAGGCACAGATGCCCAGGCGGCGGTCGGGCTCGGCCAGCAGGATCAGGTCCAGCTCGGGGTCCTGCAGGTCGAAGCTGACCTCCACTCCCTGCTGGCGCAGGTAGGCGGCCAGGGCGCGGCCGAACTGGTTGCCCCCGCCCCAGGGCCCCTCCTTGAGCCTCATACCCAGGCTGACCTTCATGCTCCCAGGCTCCCCGCCCTCATCTGGCAAGCGGCGCGGCTTCCTGCTAAGGTGAGATGGCCCAGCCATTATATGGCCCCGCGCCAAGGCCGGCAAGGCAGGAAGCGGTGGCAGAGGAAGGCGGCGGGAAATGACCAAGCGCCCCGAACAGAGTCTCCTCTGGGGATGGCAAGACCGTAGTTTCCGCTGGCTGCTGGTGCTGGTGGTAGCCCTGCACCTAGGGGTAGCTTTGGGGCTCTATGGCCTGGCCGCCCGGCGCAGCTCCTATCCCATCGCGCCGCTGGCGCAATGGCTGCGCGTGCCCGACGCACGCAACTATCACGCCCAGGGCAGCAAGGTGATGCTGGTCTACACCTTCCCCGTACAGCAGGCCGAGTGGTATCGCGCCTGGTGCAGCTCGGGGGGGTTGTTGGGCTGGTACCTGGCCGGCAAGCGCGACGGCTGGCCGCCGCCGCCGTTTCCGGCAGAGCGCTTCTCTCTGATAGTGGGCGCCATATACCTGGTCTTGCGGCCGCATCCCCTCACCCTGCCTCTATTGCAGTCGCTGGCCTGCGGGTTGATCGGGCTTTTGGCCTACGCCCTGGCCGGCATGCTGGGCCAGCCCCCCACGCGCCGCCGCTGGCTGGCCCTGTTGGTGGCGGCCTGGCCCACGCTCTTTGTGTGGGCAGCGGTGCCCCTGAAGGAGACCTTGGTTCTGGTAGGCATCCTCACGGTTCTGTTCGGCCTGCTGGCCTTGGCGGGGGGGTGGCTGAGGGGCCTCTGGTCGCGGCTGGGGGTGGTGGTAGCCCTGTTGTCGGGGGTTTGGTTCCTGAGCTTCGTGCGCTTCTACCTGTGGTGGTTCGTGCTGGGGCTGGGGCTGGTGGTCCTGGCCGTGGGGATCTGGAGTTGGCGCCGGGGCCGGAGCTCGGCCGCGGCCCTGGTCTGGGCGGGGGTGGGGCTGGCCCTGGCCCTGGGGGCGGGGGCNCCCTTCCGGCACGAGTTCTCCTACCGGGTGGAGGCCTACGGCGTGCCCGAGGCGCCCAGCGGCTGGGTGATCGGCTTNACCCGTTTCGGTCCCTACCAGCTCTACGGCAGCCGACCCCTGGGGCCCCTGGAGACGGTGCAGGACGCGGAGCGGCGCTTCCAGAAGTTCCGCGGCCGCACCACGGTGACGGAGGCTATACCCGCCAAGGCGCAGGAGCCCGCCTGGCGGCGCTGGCTGGGGCGCCTGCTGCGGGCGGGGGCGGAGCTGTTCTTCTTCCCCTATCCCTGGCAGCACTGGCCGCGCACCTCCTCCTGGACCGCCACCAACCTGGCCATGTCCGGCTATGGCCTGATGTTGTGGTTCCTGGCGCCGGGGGTGGGGGTGGGCCTGTGGCGGCGGCTGCGGGAGTCTCCCCTGGCCGGGGCGGCGGTGGCGGCCTGGGGCCTGGCCCTGGGTCTGGCCCTGGGGGCGGTGGTGCTCAACCTGGGCACCTATTTCCGCCTGCGCGACATGGCCTACTTGCCCTTGCTGCTCACCTTCGACCCCGGGCCCTGGCGCTGGGCCTGGGCGCGGCTGCGGGGGAGGGGCTAGCCGTGTGCGGCATCGCGGGGTTCCTGCAGGCCGGCGGCGGCCGCGAGGAGGAGATGGCCCGCCGCGCCGGGGCCATGGCCGACACCCTGGCCCACCGCGGACC
>MTPE01000033.1 GCA_002011835.1 Desulfarculaceae bacterium JdFR-95
AGCCATAGGCGAGAACAGCCCTATGCTGTCCTCCTGACCAGCTCTCTTGCCGGCCTCCGAGCGGGCGCACCCCGACTCCCGCCCATCCGCCAGCTGTTATCGGAATCTAACAGGGGCTTCGCCACCTTGTCAAGAGATTATCCCTCCGGGGGGTGCGGGGCCTCGCCGCCCTCCAGGCGGCCCAGGCGACGGCGGGCCTGGCGGGCCGTAGCCAGGGAACGGGCCAGCTCCCGGCGGGCGGCCGAATGGGGCAGGCGACGGCGCAGCCGCCCCCAGGCCAGGCGCACGGCCAGGTAGCAGAAGATGAAGCCGGCCACATAGCCCACCGACCAGGGCAGGCCCGGCAGGGGGATGGGCAGGTCCCCGAAGCGCGGCTCCAGCCAGGCCACGGCCAGGAAAGCCGGCCACAAGGAAGACATGCCCATGGCCAGGTGCAGGAAGAAGGCCTTGCCATAGGCCTCGTTGGCCAGGCGGTTGATGCTGCGCCAGGCGGCCTTGTCCCCGGCCTTGAGGGCGTTGAAGGAGGCCTCCTGACGGCGTGTCACCTCCTGACCCAGCTCCCGGACGTAGCGGTGGTTGACCCGGTAGGCCAGCCACAGGGTGAGCTCACCCACCAGGACACTCCAGCCGGCCAGGACCAGGGTGCCCAGCCACCAGCCCCAGACGGGATCGTCCACCCAGCGGTAGGGCGCGATCAACACCGGGTCCAGGAAGACGAGGAGTTCTCTCATACTACGTCGAGCCCGGCGGACAAAAGGCCGGGGGAGCCCCTAGGCCGGCCAGGAGCTCCCCCGCCAAAGGGACTCATGACACCACTAGAAGGGCGGCAGGACGCTGTAGCCCAAGAAGCCCTTGGTGGTGTAGCGGATACCCACGTAGAAGGCCAGGATGATGAAGATGATCTTCAGCCACTTGTCCGGGATGTACTTGGAGGTGCGCGGTCCGATCATGGAGCCGATGAAGATACCGATCAGCTCGGCCCCCACCAGGGACCACTGCACCACCACGCCCTTGCCCACCATGTAGGAGAAGATGGACACGATCATGCCCACCAACACGGTTAGCGCACTGGTGCCCGCCACCAGGAACATGGGCAGGCCGGCCACCGAGGTGAGGAAGGGCACGAACAAGAAGCCGCCGCCGATGCCCAGGAAGGAGGCCAGGGCGGCAATGAAGATACCGCCGGCCATGGGGATCCAGGCCTTGAACTTGAACTCCACCCCGAAGAAGGTGAAGCGGATGGTGCCCATGAAGAAGGTGATCACCCAGCCGGCCAGGGCCAACAGGTATGCCACCCACTTGGCGGTGCCGATCAGGTTGGCCCACAGGGCGCTGGCCACCACCACGGCCAGGGCCAGCCACATCAACCCGGAGCGGCCCTCCACGATCTTGACGCCCTGCTCGCTGGTGTCGCCGCCTTCGCGCACCTGCTTCTCGAAGGCGGCCGCGGCCTCCTTGGCCTCCTTCTTGCGGGCCTGGCCCTTGGGGCTGACCTCATAGAGCAGGAAGAAGCCCAGCACCAACACGATGAGGCCGAAGTAGCCGATGTAGGCCTTGAGCGAGACCTGACCCGCGGTCAGGGCCGGGATCATCCAGGAGCCACCCACTCCGCCGATGGCCAGGCACGCGCCCAGGGGCAGCACCAAGCGGCCCATCTTGTAGTAGTTGAAGCTGGAGATCAGCCCGCTGGTGCCCACCAGCCACTGGTTGGACACCCGGATGGAGTCGGTGATCAGCTTGTTGACCGGGTTGCCTTTGCCGAAGCTCTTGGCATAGTCACCCAGGCCGAAGATGGTGATGTGCCCCACGCCGGCCATGATGCCGCCGAAGGCGCCCACGGTGGAGAAGATCCAGCCCACCCAGATGGCCCACAAGAGCCCGATCCACCAGGTGGTGGTGGGTGCGCCGCGCAGGCCCAAGTAGCCCGGCTCTTTCTCAGGTTTGATCGCCTTCCTGGTCTTGTCCGCGAACTTGGGATCAGCCAGGCTCTTGGCGATCATCTCCTTCATGCGCTGGGGTGTGGCCGGGCTGGTCAACTTGGCCACTTCCTCCTTGGCTACCGCAGGCCCCCCCGCCGCCTGGGTGGCATACACTNCCGCCGGCGAGGCCAGAAGCATCACCAGCGTTCCCAAAAGGANCACCACTAGCAACCTTCTTGCAATGTCCATGTTGCCCTCCCTTGGAAATTCCAGGGGGCCTTTGCCGCCGGCTACCACTTCCGGCCGGCAAGGTCCACATGGCTCTTGTTTCCCAACCCTAGCACAACAAAGACCGGAAAATAAATAGGGCTTCTTCGNCCCTCTCAGGCCAAGGCCGCTTGCGCGCCCTCTCCTCCCAGGGTGTCCTGGGCGGCCTCCAGGTTTGTCGCCAGGCTGTGATGGAGCCGGTCGAAGACCTCGGCCATGTCCAGCCGGTGGCCCAGGTAGTGGGCCAGGCTGGTGGGCGGCGCCTCCAGACCGCAGGGGCGAATGTAGCGATAGTCGTCCAGGTCGGTGTTCACGTTGAGGGCGGCGCCGTGCAGGGTGACCTTGTGGCGGATGGCCATGCCGATGGCCCCCACCTTGCGCTCACCCAGCCAGGCCCCCCGGCTGGCGGGGTTGCCGCGGGCCGGGACCCCGAAAGAGCGGCACACCTCCACCAGGGCGTCCTCCACCGCGTCCACCAGGGCGCGCACCGCGATGCGTCGCGCCCGCAGGTCCACCACCAGATACACCGTGGCCATGCCCGGGCCGTGATAGAACACGTCCCCCCGGCGCTCGATGTGGTAGGCCTCGAAGCCCAGAC
>MTPE01000413.1 GCA_002011835.1 Desulfarculaceae bacterium JdFR-95
GTATTCCTGTCAAGGATAACACCCATTTGCCCCATGAGCTCACCCTGGAATCTCCACCAGGGATAGCTCTTGACAAAGAATATCACCTTGAATAGGTTTGGATGCGATCTGCCCAAGTGCCTTCTGTGTCCTGTGTTTTTTCCCGAGGCCACGGGCGCCGGGAGAGTCCGGGGGGGAAACCGGTTTCTCATGGGGGAAAGGACTTTTCAAAGATGAACCAAAGCAGGATGACCATTGGCAAACGCATAAGCCTGGGGTTCGCCGCGGTGCTGGTGCTCCTGGCCCTGGCCGGGGTACTCAGCTACCTGGGTGTGGGCGAGATAGTAGACAATGCCGAAGAGGCCATTTGGGGAAACAAACTGCAATCTATCCTCGTCCAGAAAGAAGTGGATCACCTCAAGTGGGCCAACCAGCTCACCGCCTTCATGACCGACCCCCAAACCCGGAAGCTCACGGTGCAGACGGACCCCCACAAGTGCGGTTTCGGCAAATGGTACTACGGCCAGGGCCGTAAGGAGGCCGAGGAGCGGGTTCCCAGCCTGAAGCCCATTTTGGACGCCATCGAGGCGCCCCACACCCGGTTGCACCTGTCGGCAGCCAAGATCGCCAAGGTGTTCAAGCAACCTCATCCGGGGCTGCTGGCGCATCTGTATCACGTGCTGGGCGCCCACCTGGCCTGGTCCAACCAGGTGGCCAGCGGCCTGGCCGAAGAGACCGGTGTGTTCGGCCGCTACCAGGAGGTGCTCAAGAACGCCCTGGAGCAGGCCATGGCCATCATCCGTCAAGCCGCGGCCGACCAGAGCCTGCCAGACACCGAATCACGCCAGATCAAGGCCATGCTGGCGGTCAAGGCCCTGCGCTACGGCCCTGAGGGCAAGGACTACTTCTGGATCAACGACCTGCACCCCCGCATGGTGATGCATCCCTACAAACCGCAGCTCGACGGCAAGGACCTCACCGACATCAAGGACCCTCACGGTACTTACCTTTTCCGTGAGTTCGTCAAGGTGGCCAAGGACAAGGGCTCGGGCTTCGTGGTCTACTACTGGCCCAAGTACGGCGCGGACAAGCCGGTGCCCAAGCTGTCCTTCGTGCGCCTGTTCAAGCCCTGGGGCTGGGTGGTGGGCACCGGCGTGTACCTGGACGAAAAGGACCCCAAGCTGCTCAAGCGGGCCCAGGACTTCGCCGCGGGCAAGCCTTTCTCCTTCGGGGTGGAGCTGGACCCCACCAAGTGCGCCATGGCCAAGTTCCTGGCCGACTCCCAGACCCAGAAGGCCGCCGCCCGCTTCCCGGCCCTGAAGCAGTTCCTGGACAAGGTGCGCGAGCCCCACCGCCGCCTGCACGAGTCTGCGGCTAAAGTGCAAGATCTGATCAACCAGAACAAGCTGGAGCAGGCCATCAGTGTCTATCGTACTCAGACCGTGCCTGCCCTGGAGGAGATACGCCGGCTGTTCGACCAGGTGATCAAGGCCGAAGAAGCCCTGGTGGAGGCGGCGGCCAAGGGTGAGGCCATATTTGCCAACGAAACCCAGCCCAGCCTGAAAAAGGTGCAGGAACTGCTCGGCCGTATCCGGGCCGAGGTGCGGCGTAACATCATCACCGACGAGGCCATGCTGAACAGCGCCCAGCGCACCCGCTGGCTGGTGAGCGTGGTGGGCCTGGTCGCGGTGGTGGTGGGCATCGTGCTGGCCTTCCTGATCATACGCAGCATCACCAAGGTCCTGCACAACCTCTCCCAGCAGATGTACCACGGCGCGGAACAGGTGGCCTCGGCCGCGGGCCAGGTGGCCTCCTCCAGCCAGGCCCTGGCCGAAGGCGCGAGCCAACAGGCCGCCAACCTGGAGGAAACCAGCTCCTCCATGGAAGAGATGGCCTCCATGACCCGCCAGAACGCCGACAGCGCCCAGATGGCCAAGAGCTCCCGCGCCGAGGCCTACAAGGCCCTGCAGGAGGCCAACCGCCTCATGGAACAGACCGCCCAGGCCATGGCCGAGATCAAGAGCGCCGGCGAGGAGACCTCGCGCATCATCAAGACCATCGACGAGATCGCCTTCCAGACCAACTTGCTCGCCTTGAACGCCGCGGTGGAGGCCGCCCGGGCGGGCGAGGCCGGCGCCGGCTTCGCCGTGGTGGCCGACGAGGTGCGAAATCTCGCCATGCGTGCGGCCGAGGCGGCCAAGAATACCGCNGAGCTGATCGAAGGCTCGGTGAACAACATCAACCAAGGCGCCGCCCTCCTGGACCAGACCCAAGAGGCCTTCACCACGGTGCTGGAGCACAACCGCAAGGTGGGCGAGCTGGTGGAGGAGATCGCCGCCGCCAGCGCCGAGCAGGCCCAGGGCATCGACCAGATCAACCGCGCCATCACCGAGATGGACAAGGTGACCCAACAGGTGGCCGCCAGCGCCGAGGAGAGCGCCAGCGCCTCCGAAGAACTCAGCGCCCAGGCCGAGACCATGCGCGACATTGTGCGCGAGCTGATGGTGCTGGTGGAAGGAGTACACGGGGAAGCAGGGAGGCGGGCCGAGTCCGCGCAAAGACAGAAGCGTGCTCCGGCCCAACTGCCGCCCCCGGAGCGCTTCGCCGCTGGCCAAGAGCCTCCGGCCAAGGCCGCTGCCAACAAGAAGGAAGCTCCGGCTCCCCCTCCGCCCAAGAGCGAGCCAGCGGCCAAGGGTCAACCAGCGGCCAAAGACCCCAGCAAGGTCATACCCCTGGAAGACGAGGACGAGGACTTCGAGGACTTCTAGCGCCCGCCCCGGGACAGGGTGCAGA
>MTPE01000249.1 GCA_002011835.1 Desulfarculaceae bacterium JdFR-95
CATCAGCGGCGATCCGCCGCCCGCGGCCCGCGGGGCGTGGGGCGTGGGGAACGTTGGCGGCGAGGCGGGACTCCTGACACCGACCCGCTGCCTGGGTCCGCAGTACCCTAATTCTCGATCCGGGCGCGGGAGTCCGGCGAGTCCCAGCCGGCTACTGACACGGTTCGCATGCCCCACTACATCAGCCGTGATCCACGGCGCTAGAGGCAGGAGGCGATGACGATTTTTTGCACCTGGCTGGTGCCTTCGTAGATCTGGGTGATCTTGGCGTCGCGCATCATGCGTTCCACGGGGTATTCCTTGATGTAGCCGTATCCGCCCAGGATCTGGACTGCGTCGGTGGTGACGCGCATGGCCACCTCGGAGGCGAAGAGCTTGCTCATGGCCGACAGGCGGATGGCCTCCTTGGGCACGCGGGAGAGGTCCTTGGGGATCTCTTGGAACACCGCGGCGGTCTTGTAGACCAGTTGGCGGGCGGCCTCGACCTGGGTATCCATGTCGGCCAGCATCCAGGACAGACCCTGGAAGGAGATTATGGGCCGGCCGAACTGCTGGCGCTCGCGGGCATAGCTCACGGCCACGTCCAGGGCGCCCTGGGCGATGCCCACGGCCTGGGCGGCCACGCAGGGCCGGGTGAAGTCCAGGGTCTTCATGAGGATGGCGAAGCCGTCTCCCTCCTGGCCCAGGAGGTTCTCCGCCGGCACCTCGCAGTCCTCCAGGATGACCTCGCAGGTGCTGGAGGCGCGGATGCCCATCTTGTTCTCNTTCTTGCCGATGGTGAGCCCTGGGGTGCCCTTTTCCACCACGATCACGCTCAGGCCGCCGCGCTGGGCCGGCTTGTCGGGGTCGGTGCGGCAGGCGATACAGAGGTAGTCGGCCACGTCGGCGTGGCTGATGAACTGCTTTCTGCCGTTGAGAATATACTTATCGCCTTTTTTTGCCGCTGTGGTGCGTACACCTCCGGCGTCAGAGCCGGCGTTGGGTTCGGTCAGGCCGAAGCAGACCAGCTTTTCCCCCGCGGCCAAGCCCGGCAGCCAGCGCTTTTTCTGCTCCGGGTTGGCGGCCAGGAGGATGGGCATGGAGCCCAGCTCGTGGCAGAGCAGCACCACCGAGCTGGCGGCGCAGACCTTGGCGATCTCCTCCACCGCCAGGCACAGGGCCAGCACACCCATCTCGGAGCCGCCGTACTCCTGCTTGAAGTCGCACCCGAACAGGCCGTTTTCGCGGAACAGCTCCACCACGTCCCAGGGGAAGGCGGCCTTTTCGTCGCGCTCGGCCGCCCCGGGGGCGATCTGTTCCTGGGCCAAGCGGCGCACCATCTCCTGGAGCATGCGCTGTTCTTCGGTGAGTTCGTACTGCATGTAGACCCTCCTTCACGGCCCTGACGCAGAGCGGCCCCTGGTGGTTTGGTTGGAGGCCAGGGCCAGAACGATACCAAAGAAGATTAAGCAAGCAGGTTTTGTTTTTCTTGGGGGCTTGGTTGGCGTCCTATTCGTTCTCCACCAGCATGGCCATGCCCATGCCGCCGCCCACACAGAGGGTA
The DNA here is from genome assembly GCA_002011835.1 of Desulfarculaceae bacterium JdFR-95. GTDB lineage: Bacteria > Desulfobacterota > Desulfarculia > Desulfarculales > Desulfarculaceae > Desulfocarbo. Next base: position 1,544 of record MTPE01000249.1, read on the forward strand.
GCCAGGCCCAGGTTGTTGCCGCGGCGCTTCATCTCGTGGATGAGGGAGATGACGATACGGGCGCCGGTGCAGCCCACGGGGTGGCCCAGGCCGATACCGGAGCCGTTGACGTTGGTTATCTCGCGGTTGAGGTCGAGTCCCTTTTCGCAGGCCAGGTATTGGGCTGCGAAGGCCTCGTTGAGCTCGATCAGCTCGATGTCGGCGAGCTTCACCCCGGTCTTGGCCAGCAGCTTCTGGGTGGCGGGTACCGGCCCCCAGCCCATGTAGGCGGGGTCGCAGCCGGCGGCGGCGAAGCCCAGGATCTTGGCCTGGGGGGTGAGCCCCAGTTCCTTGGCCTTGGCCCGGCTGGTGATCAGGCAGATGGCGGCGCCGTCGTTGAGGCCGCTGGCGTTGCCCGCGGTGACGGTGCCGTCCTTGGCGAAGACGGGCTTGAGCCGGGCCAGGTCGTCCATGGTGAGCCCAAAGCGGACGTGTTCGTCGGTGTCCACGATCTTGGGCTCGCCCTTGCGCTGGGGCACGGAGATGGGCACGATCTCCTGGGCGAACTTGCCCGAGGTGATGGCCGCCTCGGCGTTGTTGTGGCTGCGCAGGGCGATGAGGTCCTGTTCCTCGCGGGAGATGTCGTACTTGCGCGCCAGGTTCTCTGCGGTCTGGCCCATGATGTAGCCGGGGGGATCCAGGAGGGTGGAGCCAGAGTGCAGCATCTCCCACATGGCGTCCTGCAGGCCGGCGTGGCGCAGGCGGGCGCCCCAGCGGGTGGCATAGGAGACGTAGGGGGCGTTGGACATGGACTCCACCCCGCCGGCCAGGACCATCTCGTACTCACCGGCCTGGATGTAGAGCGCGGCCTGGGCCAGGGCCTGCATGGCGCTGGAGCACTGGCGCTGGATGGTCACCGCGGGCACGTGGTCGGGGATACCGGCGGCCAGCATGGCGGTGCGGGCGGTGTTGGCCTCGTCCGGGCACTGCACGCAGTCGCCCAGGATCACGTCGTCCAAAAGCCCCGGGTCGATGCCCGAGGTCTCCAGCACCGCCTTGATCACCTGGGCGGCGAGCTGGTGGGCTCGCAAAGAGGCCAACGATCCGCCGAAGTCCCCGATGGGACTGCGCTTCATGGCCACGATCACCGCATCGCGGTCGTTCTTCATCCCTGCACCTCCCGGTGAAGTTGTGTGCGGGCGTAGCAAGTGAGCTTACCCGGGCTC
>MTPE01000329.1 GCA_002011835.1 Desulfarculaceae bacterium JdFR-95
CCCGCGGCCAGGGCGCCTCCAGGGCCAGGGCCACGGCTCCGCCCGGATGCAGGCGCTCCAGCTCGCGGCAGCCGGCCAGGCGCACCCAGGCCAGGCACCCGGCTGGCGGCTTCTGGCCCGGGGCCGTCTCCACCACCGGCCAGGGCGCGGGGCAGTCCTCCGGCCGCGGCGGCAGGCCCACCGCCGCCCGCAGGGCACGCACCGCCTCCAGGCAGGCGGCGGGTCGGAAGAAGCCCTCGCCGGCCAGGGTCTCCAGGGCAGGCTCCAGCCCTTGCTCCCGGGCGGCCTGCACCCAGGACGAGCGGTAGGTGGGTTGGGACGGCGGCAAGGTGGTCCTCCTTTTCGGCTCATCCGGCAAATGGCGGGGTGGTCGTAAAACCATCCCGGGCCGGCCCTGTCAAGGCTGGCCTGAAGGCCACCCTGTAAGGGCCATGGCCTTGAGCTGGCCGGCCCGGGATGAACCAGATCGTGCGCTGGCCTTTGCCCGGAAAATGATATGGCTCTACACCTGGACTACAACCGACAATACCGAGGCCGTGAATCCGGGGAGTACCCCTTTCCATATCATTTTCCGGGCAAAGACGGCAGATATCAGCCAAGTCTCCTGGGCCGCCGGCTGGGGCCGCGATTCCCAGCCGCCTCTCCCCCCGCCGGTTGCCGGATGAGCCTCCTTTTCGCGGGCGCCCCCCCTCGCCCTACCCCTGTGGCGCGGCGGTGTCAAGCCGGGAGGCCGCGGGTGGCTCTGGGGAGGCGGCTGCGGGACGAGGCGGCGGGAGGGAAGGCTGTCGGGCGGGTTGGGCCTTCAGGCCCCCTTGCTTTCTCGGGGCCGGGACCAGATGCCGGCGATGGCCCGGCCGCAGTCGGGGCAGCGGCCGTCCTGCAGGCGGTTCTGCTTCACCCAGTAGCCCACGCGGCGGATGAGCAGGTTGTGGCACTGGGGGCAGTAGGTGTTCTCGCCGGGGTGGCCGGGCAGGTTGCCCACGTAGGCGAACTCCAGGCCCATGTCCAGGGCGCGCCGGCGGGCCTGGACGATGGTGTCTGGTGGAGTGGGGGGCAGGTTGCGCAGCTTGTAGCGGGGGAAGAAGCGGGTGAAGTGCACCGGCACCCGGGGGGAGAGCTGGTCGCGTACGAAGCGGATGAGCTTTTCCGTCTCCTGGGGCGAGTCGTTGAACCCCGGGATCATCAGGTGCACGATCTCGGTGTGTACCCCGGCCTTGACCAGCCGCCGCAAGGTCTCTTGCACCGGCTCCAGCTCCCCGCCGCACACCTGCTGGTAGAACTCCGGGCGCATGGACTTGAGGTCGATGCAGGCCGCGTCCAGCACCGCGATCAGCCGCCCCAGGGGCTCGGAGTTCACGAAGCCGTTGCTGTGCATCACCTTGAGCAGACCGGCCCGGTGAGCCTCCCGCCCCAGGTCCAGCATGTACTCCATGAAGATGGTGGGCTCCACGTAGGTGCTGGCGATGCTGGCCGCGCCCATGCGCCGGGCCTCCAGCGCGGCCTGGCGGGGGCTCAAGGGCAGGTTGATGGTGTCCTCCGGGCCCTGCTGGCTGATCTCCCAGTTCTGGCAGAACTGGCAGGAGAAGTTACAGCCCGCCGTGGCCAGGGAGAAGGAGAAGGTACCGGGCAGGACGTGGAAGAAGGGCTTCTTCTCGATGGGGTCGTTGTGCACGGCGCAGGGGTTGCCGTAGACCAGGGTGTAGTACTTGCCTCCGAGGTTCTTGCGCACTCGGCAGCGACCCTTCTCGCCCGGGGACACCAGGCAGCCGTGGGGACAGAGGGTGCACTGCACCTGGCCGTCGCCCAGGGGGGTGTAGAAGGGCGACAGGCGCTTGCCCAGCAGGCCGGGCTTTAGCCCCAGGTAGGAGGCCGCCCGCGCCGGGCCTCCGGGGCCGGCCACACAGGCGGCGCAGGCCGCCGCGGCCGTAGCCAGGAATCTGCGCCGGGACAGAGACATGGTAACCGCTCACCCGGCAGAGGCCGGGGCGATGGTGAAATCGTCCCGGGCCGGCCGGGGATGACAGTCTCGCCCGCTCGCCTTTGGGGAGAAAGTGATATGGTTCCTCACGCGCACTACAACCGGGATACCGAGACCCTCAATCCCTCCCGTATCCCGTTCCATATCATCTTTCCCCCAAAGACGACGGAATATCATACCACCTCCTGGGCCGACGGCCGGGGTGACAATCCCAAGCTGCTCTCCCCCCGCCATTTGCCAGATGAGCCCTCAGAACACCAAGGCCTGGAAACAGCTCAGCCGGGCGCGGGACGAACGCCAGGCCTGGGAGGGCAGGCCGGCCTTGCGGCACACGCCCTCCAGGAAGCGGCGCCGGTCCCAGCCCCACTCCACCGGCACCTGGGGCAGCAGCAGCCCCCGGCGGCCGTCCATCTCGATCATCAGCCCGTCGCGGCCCACCTGCACCTGCTGCGGCCGGCAGGGGTGCAGGGGGGTGAGCACACTGATCTCCAGCTCCAGGTCGCCCAGCTCCTCCGGGGACACGGGCCGGAAACGAGGGTCATGCAAGGCTGCGGCGCGGGCCATCTCCACCACCGCCCGGGCCAGGGGCCAGCGGGCGGCGATGGTGCCGATGCAGCCGCGCAGGCGGCCGTGGCGCTTGAGGGTCACGAACACCCCCGCGGGCCGCTTCAGCACCGGGTCGTCCCGGGGCGGGGTGGGCAGGGGCCGGCCCCGTACCGCGGCCTCCACCGCCCGGCGGGCCAGATCGCGTAAGAGCCGCCGGCGGG
>MTPE01000330.1 GCA_002011835.1 Desulfarculaceae bacterium JdFR-95
TACNTGCCTCCGGAAAAAGGAATCAGGTTGCGGGTTGCTTGTCAGCGTTCGGCGGCCAGGCATTCTTCCACGCTGGTCGCCTTCGGTTGCAGGGCTCGTTTCTCGCTCTCGCCGGGCTCGCGTCTCCCGCCAGGGATGATATGGTAGCCCAGTAGGCCACCTGCAAATCGGTGGTTCCCCACCGCTGCTCCTCGCGGTGGAAGGGCGAAGAGGCGGGCCAGGAGAGCTGCGAGCCGCTTATGGTTGCGGTTCGCCTTCGCGTGGTCTTTCATCCAATCCTCTCCCCCTAGGGGGCAGGGGGTCGCGAGACCCCCGCTCCCCCGCAACCCTTACCTTTGCGCCCGCCGATCGCTCAGTGGGTGACGCCTTCCCAGACGCTGAACTCGTCGAAGGAGACGCTGGCTTTGTTCTTTTGGGCCGTGCCCAGGTAGAGGGCGAATTGGCCGACGGGCCAGCGGTCGGGGGCGGGCAGCGACCAATAGGAGAATTGGTCCACCCATTGGCCGTTGATGTAGAAATCGAAGTCGCCCTTGTCTCCCCAGACCCCGATGCGGTTGACGGCCCCGGGACCGGTGTTGATGGCTTCGTGTTTTTTCCAGCCCTCGCCTGGGTTTCCGTAGCTGCCGTTGATAATGGGCCAGATCACGCCGCCCGATCCCAGGCCGCCGGGCTGCCCAGCGGGGCCGGTTGCTTGGATGTTGTATTCTCCGTTGCAGTTGATGCCGAACATGTAGCCGATATCGAGGGGGATTTGTTCCCCGCGGAAGATCATCCCTGCGCTGTCGCCCGGTACGCAGCCGGGTCCGTTGAAGATGATCACGTCGGCGTAAAACTCGCTGACCATGAGGAAGGACCAAGCCCAGACGTGGCGTCCGCGGGAGGTGAAGGTGATATGGAAGCGCCCGTCGTCGCCGTACCAGGCGCGACTGGCGCCGCTGGAAAAGTCGCCGAACAGGCCGCTGCCGGATTCGAAGTCATCGTAGTCGTGGGGGGCACCCCAGCTATAGGCCGGATCCCATGCCGCGCGCACCAGCGAGCCGTCGGCGATGGGGGTCTCGGTGGGAAGGGGGGGCTGAGTTGGGGGAGCCGCCTGTGTGGGTGGGGCCTGGGTGGGCGCTGGCGCCTGCGTCGGTTGGTTGGCGCCCATGGCAGCCACGGTGGCGGCCACAGAGGTGGCCTGTTGGGCTGCGTCTTGGGCGTTCTGCATGGCCTGGGATGTGCCCTCGAGCGCGGCCGCGGTCTGCTGGATGCCCAGGGCGGCGATCGTGGCCTGCACGGCATCGGCTGCGCTGTCGCCTTGGCTATCCAGGTTGATCCCGCATGCTAATGCGGCCAGCAGCAGGATGGCGATGGGGATGGTCCAATGTTTCACTTGGATGTTTCTCCTTTCTGGGCCGCGAACGGGCCTAGTGCGTCTTAGTGTGCATCACTTGGCGCGTTCGCGCCATCGGGCGTGGAGAGATGAGGGGTTAGGAATCCGAGGGCCGCGCTCATCGAGCGCGGCCCAGTCGGGGAGGATCTAGAGACGGCAGCCGGGATGGCGACCATGATGCGGGAGGCGTCGCCGGGCCGGCTGTAGGTCAGCCTACCCGCCCCCTCCCGGCAGGGGCAAGGGCGGGACGGTGGGGACTTCGGGCGTGGTATAGTCCCCATATCCCTCGCCTTGACCGGCGCCTGGGTCCTGGCTAGGGGAAGGCGGCGAGGGGATCTCCCCCTCTTCGGGCGGGCCGCCCGGAAGGTCCTGAGGAGGCACGTCCACCGGGGCGCCGGGCTGGTCCCCTTCGGGCTGTCCAGGGGGCGCGGGGACCTGAACCTGGCGCTCAATGCCGAGCTGCAGGTCGGCGGCCTGGTCGACCAGCAGGTCCAGCTGGATGTCGGCCTGGCCTTCAATCTGGAGCTGGAGCTCTTTGAGTTGCTCCCCTTGGCCCTCCAGGGAGAGGCGCAGCGACTGGGTTGTCTCCGGGGATGGAGTGGTCACCTCCAGTTGGAGTGCGTTCTCCGCCCAGCGGATGGTGGCCACGTACTCATGCAGCAATTCTTCTACCCCTTCGGTCTCCCCGCGTTGGAGGAGCTCACGAGCCTCCTGCAAGCGCTCTTCGGCCAGGCGCAGCCTGAGGGCGAGCTCAGCCTCCGGTTGGTCGGTGAAGCTGAGCTGCAGTTGCTCCAGGGCGCGGTCGAGTCCATAGAGCAGGTCTCCAGGGGCGGCGCCGTCCGCGGCGTAAACCACGCCGCCGGTGGCCGCGCTCAGGGCGATTACAATGGCGATGATCAGTTGAACCATGCTGAACCTCCTGCGTCGGTATGGTGTTGCTATCTGTTGATAAAGACGCATGAGGGGGCCGGGAGATTCAGCCCTTTGCAAGCGAATCTGGCGGACCTCGAGCAGGAACCGGTTGCGGGCCGCCTGAATACGGCGGGGATCCGGCGGGGGGACTTCCTTGAGTGGCTCGAGCAGGTGCTGCCAGCGACGTTCTTCGTCAGGCTTCATGATGGTGTTCCTTCATTGGTTTCTCACGCCCGCTGCCTCCAGCATCTGGCGTAGTTTCTTAAGCCCTCGATGTTGATGGGCCTTAACCGCAGCCACGCTCATTCCCAGGGAGCTGGCCACCTGGGCGTTGCTCATCCCCTCCAGGAACTTAAGGATGATCACCGCCCGCTGTGGCCCGGCCAGTCGCTGCAGGGCTGCGGCCAGCCACTCGGCCTGCAGGCGCTCGTGCACCTCGTCCGAAGGATCGGGGCGGGGG
>MTPE01000465.1 GCA_002011835.1 Desulfarculaceae bacterium JdFR-95
CCCCCTCTCCCCGGGTTGATGCCTGCTGATAGTACCTTAGGCTAGCCCCCCCGCCCGCCCAAGTCAAGGTTGGTGAGCCAAGCCGCCCCCCTCGCCCGCCTCCGCCCAGGACCGCCCCTCATCTCCTCTCCCCCCCGCCTTGACAGAGCGCGGTCCCGCGGAGATAATCAAGGCTTGCACGGGCCCATAGCTCAGCTTGGTAGAGCCTCCGGCTCATAACCGGATAGTCCCTGGTTCGAAGCCAGGTGGGCCCACCAACCTCGGGAGCACGATCATGGGGGTGGACGCAAAAAACAAGGCCGAGACACAGGCAGGGCGTGAAGTGTCCACCACCGATCTTCGGGGCGCCTCTGAGCCAGAGGCGCCCGCTTAGTCGGGGCCATGGCCGCAAGTTCGCAAACCCCCACCGTGGGGGACATTGTTCGCCTGATGGAGGGGTGGGCCCCTGCCTGGACCGCAGAGTCCTGGGACCGGGTGGGACTGCTGGTGGGAGACCCCGCCCGGCCGGTGCATCGGGCCTGGGTCACCCTGGAGCTGGACCAGGACCTCCTGACCCAGGCCCAAACACAAGGGGTGGAGATGATCCTCATGCACCACCCGCCCCTGTTCTCACCCCTCACCCACCTGCGCACCGACCAACCCGCCACCGCCCGCCTCATCCAGGCCGCCAGCCAAGGCCCCGCCCTGTTCGCCGCCCACACCAACCTGGACAGCGCCCCCGGAGGGGTCAACGACGCCTTGGCCATCCGCCTGGGCCTGAGCCACACCACCCCCCTGGTCCCGGCCGGCCAAGAGGGCCTGGCCAAGCTGGTCACCTTCGTGCCCCCCGAACACCTGGAGGCCGTGACCCAGGCCCTGTTCGCCGCCGGCGCCGGCCGCATCGGCGATTACCGCGACTGCGCCTTCCACGCCCCCGGCACCGGCCGCTTCCGCGCACCCGACCACGGCCGGCCCTTCGCCGGACGGGCCGGACAGGCCAACCAGGTGCCCGAACAGCGCCTGGAGACCATAGTGCCCCGCAACCTGGCCCCCAAGGTGATCCAGGCCCTGATGGCCGCCCACCCCTACCAGGAGCCGGCCTGGGACCTCTATCCCCTGAACCAGGCCCCGGCCGGCTTCGGCCTGGGGCGGGTGGGGCGCCTGCGCCGGCCCTGTTCCCTCACCGAGCTGGCCGCCCGCGCCGCCCGGGAGCTGGGGGCGGCCGTGGCCATGTGCGCCGGTGCCCAGCCCCAACGCGTGGAGCGGGTAGCGGTGGTGGGCGGATCGGGAGGAGATCTGCTGGAGGCCGCGGCCCGGGCCGGCGCCCAGGCGCTCATAACCGGCGAGGCCCGCCACCACGCCGCCCAACAGGCCGCCGACCTGGGGCTGGGCCTGATCACCCTGGGACACTACCAGACCGAAGCCGTGATCATCGAACCCTGGGCCCACAAACTGGACCAGATGCTCAAAGCGGCGGGGTTCGCCTGCCAAGTGATTCCCCAGACCGGTGCCGACCCCTGGACACCGGTCGCTGCTTCTGGAGGAGGGCTGCCTTGATCGAACAACTGCGACTCCTGGTGCGACTGCAGGCCGTGGACAAGATACTGTTCGAGCTGGAGGAGGAGCGCAAGGCCATTCCCGCGCGCCTGGCCGAGCTGAGCCTGGAGGCCGAACGCCTGGAACGTGAACTCACCCAGGCCAAGGCCGAGCTGGAGGAGGTGACCCGCCGGCGCCGCGAGCTGGAGGAGGCCAACGAAACCATACGCACCCGCCTGCGCCGGGCCGAAAACCGCCTCATGAGCGCCAAGACCCAACGGGAATACCGCGCAGCCAAGGCCGAGATCGAAGAGGGCAAGGACGCCCTCAAGAGCAACGACGACACCCTCCTGGAACTTATGGAGCGCCAGGAGGAACTGGAGGGCCAGACCAGCCGCCTGGAGGAACAACACCAGGCCGTCAGCCAACAGGCCTCCGAGGAGCGCGAGCGCCTCACCAACCGCGCCACCGAGGTGGAACGCGAGATCCAACGCCTGACCCGCAAGCGCGAGGACCTCTGCCGCGAGGTGGACCGCCGCCTCCTGCAGCAGTACGACTTCATCCGCCAGCGCCGCCAGGGCATCGCCGTGGCTCCGGTGATCGGCGGCACCTGCCAGATCTGCCACATGCAACTGCCTCCCCAGCAGTTCAACGAGCTGCAGCGCCTGGACAAGGTCATGAGCTGCTCCTCCTGCGGCCGCCTGATCTACTGGGCCGAGGCCGAGGCCTTCGCCGACCTGTAGGCCAGCCGTGGCTCACTCCCACCTGGTGCTGCACNCCGACGGCGGCGCCCGCGGCAACCCCGGACCCGCCGGCGCTGGGGCCGTACTCTACGACCCCCAGGGGAAAGCCCTGGCCCGCCGCGCCCGCTACCTGGGCCGGACCACCAACAACGTGGCCGAATACCAAGGACTCATCCTGGGCCTGGAGACCGCCCGCAAGCTGGGTGCCCGCCGGCTCACCGTGCGCCTGGACAGCGAGCTGATCGTGCGCCAGCTCAGCGGCCAATACCGGGTGCGTACCCCCCACCTGAAGCCCCTTTACCAGAAGGCCCGGCAACTGATGGCCGGCTTCGAGGCGGTGGAGGTCCAGCACGTGCCCCGGGAGCAGAACGCCGAGGCCGACCGCCTGGTGAACCAGGCCATCGACCGGCAGGGCGACTTTGCCGAGGGCTAGGGGCCTGGCCCCGCCCCCCACGCGAGCTCATGGCCCAAAGGGCCATGAGGCC
>MTPE01000466.1 GCA_002011835.1 Desulfarculaceae bacterium JdFR-95
GGGGCCGGCGGGCGTGTATCCGCCCGCCGGCCACCGGTTTGTTGTCTTCGCTAGCCCAACACGGCCTTGATCCGCGCGAAGATGTCGTCGATGGAGCCCACCCCGTCGATGGGGCGCAGCAGCCCCTTGGCCTGGTAGTAGTCGATCAGGGGTTTGGTCTGGCTCTCGTACACCTTCAGGCGGTTGGCCACAGTGGCCTCGTTGTCGTCGTCACGCTGATAGAGCTCGCCGCCGCACTTGTCGCACTTGCCCTCCTCCTTGGGGGGGTCGAAGATCACGTGGTAGCCGGCGCCGCAGTTGCGGCAGGTCCGCCGGCCGGTGAGGCGGCCGATGAGCTCTTCGTTGGGCACCTCGATGGAGATCACGTGGTCGATGGCCTTGCCCATCTCGGCCAGCACCTTGTCCAGCTCCTCGGCCTGGGCCACGGTACGGGGGAAGCCGTCGAGCATGAAGCCCTTGGCGCAGTCGGGCTGGGCCAGGCGCTCCTTGACCAGACCGATCACCACCTCGTCGGGGACCAGCTGGCCGGCGTCCATGTATTTCTTGGCCTCCAGGCCCAGCTGGGTCTGGTTCTTGACCGCCTCCCGCAGCATGTCGCCGGTGGAGATCTGCGGGATGCCGTAGGCGTCGATCAGCCGCTTGGCCTGGGTGCCTTTGCCCGCGCCCGGAGGTCCCAACAGGATCAGGTTCATTTCCTCGCTCCCTTCCCCGAGTTCAACGCTCTTGCCCGGCCCCGTGGTGTGTTGGCGGGGCCGACCCCCTTTTAGTAACGCCCTCTCACCGCGCCCTTCTTGAGGAAGCCCTCGTAGCTACGCTGGAGGAGGTGGCTTTCGATCTGGGTCATGGTGTCCAGGGCCACACCCACCACGATGAGCAGGGCCGTACCTCCGAAGTAGAAGGGCACGTTGAACTGGCTGATGAGCACGGTGGGCAGCACGCACACCGCGCTCAGGTACACCGCACCGCCCAGCACGATGCGGGTGAGCACACGGTCTATGTATTCGGCGGTCCGTTTGCCCGGGCGGATGCCGGGGATGAAGCCGCCGTACTTCTTCATGTTGTCGGCCACGTCGGTGGGGTTGAAGGTGACCGCGGTGTAGAAGTAGGTGAAGAAGAAGATCATGCCCACGTAGAGCAGGCTGTAGACCCAGCCGCCGGGGGTGATCTTGCTGGCCGCCTGTTGTACCCACTCCACCTGGATGAACTGGGCGATGGTGGTGGGGAACATGATGATGGAGCTGGCGAAGATGGGCGGGATCACGCCCGCGGGGTTGATCTTGAGCGGCAGGTGGGTGGTCTGGCCGCCGTACATGCGGCGCCCCACCACGCGCTTGGCGTACTGCACCGGCAGCCGCCGCTGGCCCTGCTCCACGAAGCAGATGGCGGCGATGACCAGCACCATCATGGCCAGGATGATGATCAGGGTGAAGATGCTCATCTCGCCCAGGCGCACCATGGAGAAGGTGCTGCCGATGGCGCTGGGCATGCGGGCCACGATGCCGGCGAAGATGATGAGGCTGATGCCGTTGCCGATGCCGCGTTCGGTGATCTGTTCGCCCAGCCACATGATGAAGGCGGTGCCCGCGGTGAGGGTGATCATGGTCATGAGGCGGAAGCCCCAACCGGGGTCGGGCACCACCAGGGCGCCGCCGGGGCTGGTCATGGACTCCAGGCCCATGGCGATGCCCAGGCCCTGGATGAGGGACAGCCCCACGGTGCCGTAGCGGGCGTACTGGGTGATCTTCTTGCGCCCGGCCTCGCCCTCCTTCTTGAGGGTGGCCAGGTAGGGGATCACCACCGTGAGCAGCTCCAGGATGATGCTGGCCGAGATGTAGGGCATGATGCCCAGGGCGAAGATGCTCATGCGCTCCAGGGCCCCGCCGGAGAACATGTCCACCAGGCCCAGGAGGGTGCCCTGGTAGCGGGCGAAAAAGGNGGACAGCGCCTCGGCGTCGATGCCCGGCGTGGGGATGGCGCACCCCACCCGATAGACGGCCAGCATCACCAGGGTGAACAGGATGCGCCGCCTCAGCTCCCCGATGCGTAGTATGTTGCCCACGCCTTGCGCTACCGCCATGATCGCCGCTCGCTTGGCTGTCCCGAACCCGAAGGTGCGGGAAAGTTAGCTCTCCATTCCTGACCGCCGCCCCTTATCGGCCGCTTCCCTGTCGGGCGCCCCCCTATCGGCTGCCCCCCGCCTCCACGCCGCCGCGGCCGCTCTCACCGGCCCGCTTTGGCCTCGCTGCGGGAAGCAGTGAAGGCCGGTCCTCCTCGACACAGCCTCCCGGCTCCTCTCGCCCTCGGCTCCTCTCGCCTCTCGCTCCCTCGCCCTCGGCCCTTTCCGCCTTTCGGCTCTTTTCGCTCCCGGCCTCACGCCTCCCGGCCCCTCGCGCCTCTCGCCCCCCTTGGTCTCGGGCTCTCTCGCTTCTCGGCGCTTCGCGCTTGCCGGTCCTTTCCTCCTCGACCTAGCCTCTCGGCCCCTTGCGCCCTCGGCCCCTCGTGTTCCCTCGGCCTCGGCCCCTCGCGCTTCCGGCCTCACACCCGCCGGCCCCTTGCTCCCAGCCTCATGCCTCCCGGCCCCTCGCGCCTCTCGCCCCCCTTGGTCTCGGGCTCTCTCGCTTCTCGGCGCTTCGCGCTTGCCGGTCCTTCTTGCTTGGGCCTCTTTCGTCTCTCGGCCCTTGGCGTTTCCCGGGCTCTTTCGCCTCTCGGCTCCTCCTGCCTTTCGGATCGTTCCGCGCCTCG
>MTPE01000136.1 GCA_002011835.1 Desulfarculaceae bacterium JdFR-95
GTGGACCTGAACTACGGCCGGACCCAGAGCATCTGGGCGGGCCTGGCCGCGGCCGCCGGCGCGGCCCACCAGGACGGCCTGACCATGCTGGCCGCCCAGGCTCGGGCCAGCTTCGCCCTGTGGACCGGACGGGAGGTGCCCCTGGCCTGGTTCCAGGAGGCCCTGGAGGCGGCGCGATGATCGGCCACATCTACCTCACCGGCTTCATGGGCGCGGGCAAGAGCACCGTGGGCCGGCTGCTGGCCCGGACCTGGGGCCGGCCCCTGGTGGACCTGGACCAGGAGGTGGCCCGGCGCCTGGGCCTGCCGGTGGCCGAGGTGTTCGCCCGCCTGGGCGAGGAGGCATTCCGCCGGGCCGAGGCCGAGGCCCTGGCGCGGGTGGCGCGGCGCAGCCGTCCCCTGGTGGTGGCCACCGGCGGGGGGCTGCCGGTGCGGGAGGCCAACCGACGGCTCATGCGCTCCACGGGCAGGATAGTGCACCTGGCCGCGGAGCTGGAGACCTGCCGCCGGCGGGTGGGAGAGGCCGGGGCCCCGGCGCGACCCCTGTGGCGCGGAGAGGAGGAGCTGGCCCGGCTCTGTCAGGACCGCCAGGCCGCCTATGCCGACTGCCACCTGGCCCTGGCCACCGACCGTCTCTCTCCGGCGGAGACCGCCGCGCGCATCACCGCGGAGCTGTTGGGCGAGGAGAGCTTCACCGCCGAGCTGGGCGGGGTGCGGCACCCGGTGGTGGCCACCGGCCGCGGCCCGGAGGCGGCCGCGCGCCTGGCCGGGGGCAGGCGGGTGGTGATCCTGTGCGACCGCAACCTGGCCCGCCTGCACCTGGAGCCCTACCGCCGCGCCCTGGGCGGGGCGGAGGTGATCACCTTCCCCCCCGGTGAGAGCAGCAAGAGCCTGGCCCGCCTGGGCCGGCTGTACGCCGCTCTGGCCGAGGCCCGCCTGGCGCGCGACGAGCTGCTGTTGGCCCTGGGCGGAGGGGTGACCACCGACCTGGGGGCCTTCCTCGCCGCCACCTTCAAGCGCGGGGTGCCCTTCGTCCTGGCCGCCACCAGCCTGCTGGCCTGTGTGGACGCGGCCATCGGGGGCAAGGCCGGGGTGAACCTGCCCGCGGGCAAGAACCTGGTGGGCTGCTTCACCCGTCCCCAGGGGGTGGTGCTGGACCTGGCCGCCCTGGCCACCCTCGCGCCCCGCCACCGCCTGGAGGGCGTGGTGGAGGCCTACAAGACCGGCCTGGTGGCCGCCTCCGGCCTGGCCCGGCTGGTGGAGGCGCGGCGTGAGGACCTGCTGCGGGGAGAGCTGGAGGCGTTGGCCGCGGTGGCCGCGCTCTCGGCCCGGGTCAAGGCCCGGGTGGTGGCCGAGGACTTCCGCGAGGCAGGCCGCCGGCGTATCCTCAACCTGGGCCACACCTACGGCCACGCCCTGGAGGCCCTGAGCGGATACCGCCTGTCCCACGGCCGGGCCGTGGCCGCCGGCATCCTGGTGGCGGCGGAGCTGTCGCGGCGGCGGGGGATGATCGCGCCCGGCCTGGCCCGGCGCATCGCCGCCACCCTGCAGCCCATGCTGCCCCGGCCGCGGCGCTGGCCCGGGGTGGCGGAGGTGTGGGAGGTGATGGAGAACGACAAGAAGAACCAGGCCGGCCGGGTGGTGTTCACCCTCCTGGCCGGCGAGGGCCGCGCGGTGTGGGTGGACGACGTGAGCCCCCCGGAGCTGGCCGCGGCCCTGGAGGCGGTGAGGTGCGACCATGGCTAGCTTCTTCGGCCGGTATTTTCGCGTGGCCACCTTCGGCGAGTCGCACGGACCCGCCCTGGGGGTGGTGATCGACGGCCTGCCCGCGGGGCTGGAGCTGCCGGTGGAGCGCATCCAGGCCGAGCTGGACCGCCGCCGGCCCGGACGCACCCCCTTTTCCTCGCCCCGGGCCGAGCCCGACCGGGTGGAGGTGCTCTCCGGGGTGGCGGAGGGACGTACCCTGGGCTCGCCGNTGGCGNTGGTGATCCGCAACCGCGACGCCCGCCCGGGCGACTACGCCGGGCTGGCCCAGGTGTTCCGGCCCGGACACGCGGACTACACCTACTGGCGCAAGTACGGCCTGCCGCCCCAGCCCGGCGGGGGGAGGGCCTCGGGCCGGGAGACCGCGGCCCGGGTGGCGGCGGGGGCGGTGGCGCGACTGCTGCTGGCCCCGCTGGGGGTGGAGATCGCGGCCTACACCGTGCAGGTGGGCACGGTGCGCGCCGCCCGCATCGACCGGGACTTCGCCCGCAGTCATCCCCTGCTGGCCGCCGACCCCGAGCGGGCCGCGGACATGGAGGCCCAGGTGCGCGCGGCCCAGGCCGAGGGCGACTCGGTGGGAGGCGTGGTGGAGCTGGTGGCCCGGGGTGTGCCCCCCGGGCTGGGCGAGCCGGTGTTCCACAAGCTGGACGCGGCCCTGGGCGGGGCCATGCTCTCCATCGGCGGGGTCAAGGGGGTGGAGATCGGGGCCGGTTTCGCCGCCGCCGTCCGCCGCGGCAGCCAGAACAACGACCAGATGGACGCCGGCGGCTTCACCAGCAACCACGCCGGCGGTATCCTGGGCGGCATCTCCACCGGCCAGGACATCGTGCTGCGCCTGGCGGTCAAGCCCACCCCCAGCATCGCCCGGCCCCAGCAGACCCAGGCCCTGGACGGCAGCCCGCGCCGCATACAGATCGGCGGCCGGCACGACCCCTGTCTGTGTCCGCGGGTGGCGCCGGTG
>MTPE01000277.1 GCA_002011835.1 Desulfarculaceae bacterium JdFR-95
ATCCCCGCCGCGGCCGCGGGCCTGGGCACGGCGGTGATCCTGGGCATGAGCCGGGCCATGGGCGAGACCATGGTGGTGCTCATGGTGGCCGGGGGCGCGGCCCTGATCCCCACCTCCCTGTTTGACCCGGTGCGGCCCCTGCCCGCGGCCATCGCCGCGGAGATGGGCGAGGCCCCGGTGGGCAGCCACCACTACCTGGCCCTGTTCGCCCTGGGGCTGGTGTTGTTCCTGCTCACCCTGGGCTTCAACCTCTTGGCCGCCTGGCTGGGCCGGCGCTTCCGCCAGAGAGGGGAGGCCAGCCTGTGAGAACGAAGGAACGCAACCCCCGCCTGCGGCGCCTGCGCCAGGGGATGGCCTTCACCCTCCTGCGCCTGTGCGCGGGGGCGGTACTGGCCGCCCTGGGGGGCATCGTGGCCTACGTGGCCTGGGAGGGAGCCGGGGCCATATCCTGGGAGTTCCTCACCCAGCCGCCCCGCCAGGCCATGACTGCCGGCGGCATCCTGCCCGCCATCGCCGGCACCCTGCTCCTCACCGCCGGGGCCATCGCCGTGGCCCTGCCCCTGGGCGTGGCCGCAGCGGTGTACCTGGCCGAGTACGCCCGGCCGGGGCGCCTGCTGGAGGCCATACGCCTGGGCATCCAGAACCTGGCTGGAGTGCCCTCGGTGGTGTTCGGCCTGTTCGGCCTGGCCCTGTTCTGCCTGCTGTTCGGCCTGGGGGTCAGCCTGGCCGCGGGCTGCCTCACCCTGGCCCTGGTGATCCTGCCCACCGTGATCGCCGCCAGCGAGGAGGCCCTGCGTGCGGTGCCCGACAGCTTCCGCCAGGCCTCCCTGGCCCTGGGCGCCACCCGCTGGCAGACCATCCGCAAGGTGGTGCTGCCCGCGGCCCTGCCCGGCATCCTCACCGGCGCGGTGCTGGCCCTGGGCCGGGCCGCGGGCGAGACCGCACCCATCATGTTCACCGCCGCCACCTTCTACACCCTAAGCAGCCCGGGCTCGCCCCTGCAGCCGGTGATGGCCCTGCCCTACCACGTCTACGTCCTGGCCACCGCCGGCACCCACATCGACCAGACCCGGCCCCTGCAGTACGGCACGGTGCTGGTGCTTCTGGCCCTGGTGCTGGGCATGTCCCTGGCCGCCATCCTCATCCGCAGCCGCCTCAGGCGGCGCTGGCGCTGGTGAGAAGCCATGCCCCGCGAGGAGACACCCGCCATACAGGTGGAGGACCTGAACTTCTACTACGGAGAGCGGCGCGCCCTGGCCGACATCAGCCTGGAGGTGGCCCGGCGCCGGGTCACGGCCCTGATCGGCCCCTCCGGCTGCGGCAAGTCCACCTTCCTGCGCGTGCTCAACCGCATGAACGACCTCATCCCCGGCACCCGCCTGGAGGGGAGGGTCCTGCTGGGAGGCCGCGACATCTACCACCCCCGGGTGGACCCGGTGTGGGTGCGCCAGCGGGTGGGCATGGTGTTCCAGAAGCCCAACCCCTTTCCCAAGTCCATCTACGACAACGTGTCCTACGGCCCCCGCCTGCGCGCGCGTATCCCCCGCGCCGAGCTGGACGCCATCGTGGAGGAGTCCCTCCGGGCCGCGGCCCTGTGGGACGAGGTCAAGGACATGCTGCACAAGAGCGCCCTGGAGCTGTCCGGGGGGCAGCAACAGCGGCTGTGCATCGCCCGGGCCCTGGCCATGCAGCCGGAGGTGCTGCTCATGGACGAGCCCACCAGCGCCCTGGACCCGGTGGCCACCGCGCGCATCGAGGAGCTGATCGAGCGGCTCAAGCGCCGCTACACCGTGGTGGTGGTGACCCACAACATGCAACAGACCGCCCGGGTCTCGGACACCACTGCCTTCTTCTACCTGGGCCGCCTGGTGGAGGCGGGACCCACCCAGGAGCTGTTCACCCGGCCCCGCCGGGCCCAGACCGAACAATACATCACCGGCCGCTTCGGCTAGGGGGAAGGCGATGGCACCACTGTCACACCTGGAACGCCACCTGCGCTGGCTGGAGGACCACCTGCTGCTCATGGCCGGGCTGGTGGAGGAGGCCGTGGCCGGGGCCCTGGAGGCCCTGGAGGCCCGCGACCCCCGCCAGGCCCGACAGGTCATCGCCGGCGACCAGCGCATCGACCAGATGCACAACCGGGTGGAGCGCGAGGTCATCACCCTGCTGGCCACCCAACAGCCCGTGGCCGGCGACCTGCGCCTGCTGGCCGCGGCCCTAAAGATCGCCGCCTTCCTGGAACGCATGGGCGACCAGGCGGTCAACGTGGCCCAGCGCACCCTGGTCCTGGCCGAGCTGGAGCCGGTGGCCGCTCCTGCCGACCTCTACCGCATGGGCGAGCTGGCCCGCGCCATGGCCCGCCGCAGCCTGGACGCCCTGGTGCGCCGCGACCCCGCCCTGGCCCGCCAGGTCATAGACCAGGACGACGAGCTGGACCGCCTCTGCCGCACCCTGTTGGAGGAGATGGTGGCCTGGATGAACCGCCGCCACCGTATCGTGCGCCGGGGGGTGGAGCTGATCCTGGCCAGCCGCCACCTGGAACGCGTGGGCGACGAGGCCACCAACATCGCCGAGGAGGTGGTCTTCCTGGTGGAAGGCGAGGTGATACGCCACCAGGGCCCCCCCGCCGACAGCGTGGGNCCCCTCTGAAGATCCGCCCCGCCGCCGGCCTCTGGGCAGCCGGGCCCGCCCGCGGGGAAA
>MTPE01000049.1 GCA_002011835.1 Desulfarculaceae bacterium JdFR-95
GGGCGGCGGGGTGAAGCTGTCGGAGCGGGAGCTGCGGCGGGTATTGGAGCAGGGTGCGGCCTGGGCGGTGGGGGCCGGCATGGGCCAGGCCGCGGACCTGGAGTTTTGCGAAGCTGGGGGTGCGCTGCCCGGGGCGGACGCGTCTGCGGTGAGCGTGCGGGCGCTGACGCGGGGTCGGGGCCAGGTGGGGACTTTGGGCGCAGGGAACCACTTTTTGGAGCTGGCGGTGGTGGACGAGGTATATGACCCGCGGGTCGCGGAGGCCTTCGGGCTGTTCGCGGGTCAGTTGGTGGTGTGGATCCATTCTGGTTCACGGGGCTTGGGGCACCAGGTCTGTGACGATCACCTGCGGCTGTTGGCGCGGGCACCGGAGGCGGTACGGCCGCGGGACCGGCAGTTAGTGGCGGCGCCGCCGGGCTCGGAGGCGGGTCGGTCCTACCTGGCGGCCATGGCGGCGGCGGCCAACTATGCCTTTGCCAACCGCCAGGTGTTGACCCATCTGGTGCGGGAGGTGTTGTACCGGGCCTTGGGCGCCTCGCCGGCGGATTTGGGTTTGGGTTTGGTGTACGACGTGGCGCACAACGTGGCCAAGCTGGAGGAGTTCACGGTGGGGGGAGTGCGGCGGCGGTTGTGGGTACACCGCAAGGGTGCCACGCGGGCCTTGGGTCCGGGGGCGGGGGAGCTGCCCGGGCGTTATCGACCTGTCGGTCAGCCAGTGCTGGTGCCGGGGGACATGGGGCGGGCCAGCTTTGTCTTGGTGGGGACGGCACAGGCGGAACAGGAGAGCTTCGCCAGTGCGGCTCACGGTGCGGGCCGGGTGCTAAGTCGTGGTGCTGCCAAGAAGAAGGCGCGGGGTCGCGCCCTGGGGCGGGAGCTGGAGGCCCGGGGAGTGGTGGTGCGGGCGCACAGTGCGCGCACCCTGGCCGAGGAGATGCCCGAGGCCTACAAGGACGCGGCGCAGGTGGTGGAGGTGATGCACGGGGCGGGGATTGCGCGCAAGGTGGTTCGCACGCGGCCTTTGGTGGTGGTGAAGGGCTAGGCCTTTTTCCGACCAGCAGGTCAGAATCAGAAGGTGTCCTGTGGCTTTCGGGGGGTAGGGAGCGGATTTGGGTGCGGTTTTGTTGGGGCGTTGGTGTACTCGTGCTAAATTATTGGAAAAATTTGGTTGTACTTACGTAACCGTGTGTTTTGACTGAAAAATCTGGAACAAGCCTCCCGGCGAGCCCCCTCAACCATCCTCTTTGGTGTCCGACTTGTGGGTCAAGTGGTCTCCGTCCCGACCGACCCGGACAGGGCGGACCCCAGCGGGAAGTACGCCCAACCCGGCGCACTGATTGCTCAAACTGCCGATTTCCCGGAAATGGCGTCGCCGGGACCGGCCAGCAGGGGCTTGCGGCGGTTCTGACCAGTGAGTCGAAATCGTTTAGGCCGCCACCACCCGGTTGCGGCCCCCCCGCTTGGCCTCGTAGAGGGCCCCGTCCGCCCGCTCGAAGAAGCTGGTCGGGGTGTCGCCTGGACGCGACTCGGTCACCCCCAGCGAGGTGGTGATGCGCAGCTCGCCCTTGCCGCGGTAGGTGAAGCGGATGGTCTCGGTGGCGCGGCGGATGCGCTCGGCCACCTCCTTGCCGGTGGCGAGCGGGGCCTGGGTGAGCAGGACCACGAACTCGTCGCCGGCATAGCGGAACAGTACATCCATCCGCCGCAGGCACGAGCCCGCCCGCTCCGCGATGGCCACCAGGGCCTTGTCCCCGGCCTGGTGGCCATAGGTGTCGTTGATGCCCTTGAAGTTGTCTATGTCGAAGACGATGAGGGACAGGGGCCTGTCTTGGGGGGCGGCCAGGGCTTCCTTCAGGTGGTGGGTCAGGGCGCGCTTGTTCCACACCCGGGTCAGGGGGTCGGTCAGGGCCTCCTGGCTCAGCCGCTGGCGTGTCTCTTCCAGCTGGCGCAGCCGCTCGCGCATGCCTCCCAGGGTGCCGCGGACTACCTCCAACTGCCGCCGCGTGCGGACCAACAGGTCTCGCTCCAGGGCCCGGCGGGCCTTGACCTCGTCACGGATCTGGCGCAGGTGCTCCACGGCCCGGGCCTTGAGTTCGGCCAGGTCGGTGCTCTCGTCTATGGCCCGGGCCAGGCCCCCCACCGAGGCGTCGATGCGGGCCTGGAACTCCCGGCCCGCGTGCTCCAGAGTGGAGTTGGCCTCCTCGAAGGCCTTGGTCAGCTCTTCTTCGGTCCTGAACACCTCCAAGACCAGGTCCTTGAGGGCCTGTTCGGCCTCGGCCTGTCGCTTTTCGTACACCTGCCGGTAGCGATCCAGCAGGTCGATGGTTAGGCCCATGGCCGGGCGCACCTCACCCCTGGCGATGTGGGCCTGGATCTGTTGTATGTCCCGCTCCAGGCTCTGGTCGAAGTCCTTGTCCCCCAGGCGCAGGCCCTCCAGCAGGGCCAGGGCCACGTGGCGCCCCGCGGCATCCTCCTCTACTTGAGGGGCGGCTTCTGGCTTCTTTTCTGTCCCGCGGTCGGTCAGCACCGCAGATTTGAAGGCGTCCACGGCCTCGTGGATGGCCTCCAGCTTCAGGCGCTTGGCTCCGGCCGCCGACTTGAGCTTCTTCAGGGCCTTGCGCCCCCGTCCCCCCAGCTCGGGCTTGAGCAGTCCGGCCAGGCTCACCGCCACCGAGGCCAACAGCCGTGTGGCTTCCTCCA
>MTPE01000126.1 GCA_002011835.1 Desulfarculaceae bacterium JdFR-95
CCCCGCCAGATCCCACGGGCGAGGAGCCAAGGAAGGGCCAATGGCAAGGGGATGAACCAGAACCAGCGCACGTTCCGTCACCTCCACTCGGGAGGCGCCCCCCGACGGGTACGCAACAGGGAAGTGGACCCGCCGGCCGGACGCCATGGGCGGATCCCCTTCCCTTCGATGACAGATTAGTCAAATGCGGACGCCCCTGTCAACACCGGACTTTACTCCCGTTCCTGGGACACCACCTTCCTAGACTTCGAGAAAGACCTGTCTCCGAAGGTGGTGGAGGGACCTGCAATGGAATATGCGGCCTACAGTGTGGTGGAGCGCTTCCTGGCCCACGCCGGCCTGGCCTTCCAGAGCGCCCTGGCCCAGAACCTGCTCACCTCCAAGGGGCTGATCCTGGGCATCCTTCTCCTGGGCCTCTTCTTCCTGGTGCTCCGCTTCGGACTGTCAGGTGACTCGCTCCTCCGGCTCGTCTTCTCCTTGGTCATGGTGGCCCTGATCACGGTGGGCATGCACTGGCAGGAGCCGGTGCGGGTGATCTACAGGTACGTGCCCCAGGACGCGGAGGAGGACGCGGCCAAGGGTGCGGCGGGTCGCAGCCTTTTGGGACGTGTGGGACTGGGGAAACCCGTTCCGGTCAACGGCTTCTTCGCCTGGACCGCGGGTCTCATCGACACCCTGGTGAACTACGCCTCGCAGAGGGTGTCGGAGGTGGTGCGGGGGGAGGAGAATCGAGTCGAGGTGTCTGCCGCCTTCACCGTGGCCCTGATGAGGTCCCTGGTCGACAGGGAGGTGCGTGATCCCGAACTGGCCGCCGACATCGACAAGTTCTACAGCTTCGAGCCCCGGCAGGGCTGTCTCTGGCTGATCAAGGAGGCGTATGCACGGAAGCTGGCTCCCAAGGACCTCGAGGATTCCATCTACCGGACCATGATTGGGGAGCTGGGCAACGCCATGGCGGGCCTGGCCGCCATGCCCACCATGGATGGGAACCCGTATTACAAGGCTTACATGGACCTATTGAAAAGGCTATGCATAAAGGAGGACGGAAAAGAAGACCCAAATTGTCCATACAAAAGACTTATTGATCAGTGCATCGATCTTCCCTACAGGATTCGCGATCAGCTGATCGCTGCGACCGAGGAGCGGACTCGTGACGCCAATCGTCAGGCGCAGGGAGGAGGTTTGACGAGGGAGGAGCGTGTGAGTCTGCAGCAGAGGGTGGCCTTGAACCTCCTGGTGGGTCGGGCCGCGCGTCAGCTGCAGGTGACGACTCCACCGGTGCCTGAGGCTGGGGGTTGGTTGGCCAAGACCCTGGTTTCGGTGGCGGCGAGTCTGATCTCCTGGTGGGAGGGGTTCTGGCAGAAGGGGCGCGCGTTGATGTTCCTGGAGATGTTCCCCTACTTCCAGGGGTTCGTGTTGGGGTTGGTGTACACGGTGTTCCCGTTCTACATGCTGGCGGCGTTGTGGCCGTTGGGGGGATGGAAGGCGTTGGTGAACTACTTCGGGATGCTGCTGTGGGTGAAGAGCTGGACGTTCTTCGCGGTGTTGATCAGCGGTTTCACGGACTTCGTGTCGCGGGCCGCGGTGATGTTGTCCACCTTCTACAACAGCATGTACGAAGGCACGTCCACCTTGGACATGAGTCTCAAGGGTCTGGACTGGTTCTCCAGCGTGATCCTGTACGCGGTGCCGTTGATCTCCTACTTCGTGATCTTCGGCAACCTGGGCGGGCTGCTCCACTTGAACTTCCAGCCGCGGGCGACGGCCGCGGCGGTGGGTTTCGCCACCAGGCTGGGCGCCTTCGCGGGGCTGCGGGCCGCGGTGCGGTGATGGTCGGGATTGAACCGGCAAGCAGGTCAAGTTATTCTGGAGCAGTCAGGCTTGCTTCGATGATGTGGCATCGATGCCGCTGGGGGATGTAAGGCGTCGAAGGGCTCGGTCGTATCGGGGTGATGCTCAATCGTGACGACATACTGAGGTTCCTGGCCGACCACAAGCAGGAGATGAGGAGACGATTCTCGGTCCGGCGAATCGGTCTCTTCGGGTCTTGTCTACGCGGGAAGGTGGACGAGCGGAGCGACGTGGACATCCTGGTGGAATTGGATCGTCATACCTTCGACGACTACATGGACCTGAAGTTCTTCCTGGAGGAGGGGCTCGGGCGGCCGGTGGATCTCGTCTTGGCGGACGTATTGAAGCCCAGGATCAGGCGCCACATCATGAGGGAGGTGATCCATGTCTAGGGATCACCGCCTGTACCTGGACGACATCCTGGAAGCGATCGGACGGATCCAGGAGTACGTGGCGGGCTACGACCAAGAGGCCTTCATCGCCGACCGCCGCACCCAGGATGCCGTGGTTCGCAATCTCGAGGTCATCGGCGAAGCCGCCAATCGTCTGCCGGGATCGATCAGGGACTTGGCGCCCCAGATAGAGTGGCGGAAGATCATCGCCCTTCCACAGCCTGACGTCTCCATAGTTTGGGACGTGGTGACGAACAAATTGGGGGAACTGGAGAGAGCCTGTCGAAGGATACTCGCCCACCTGGAGGGCCCTGGGGAGGAAGGTTGAGGATCCCGTCCCAGGGCCCTTTCCTTTTGGTTACAATCGGATCGAACACCATCGGCGGCCGGAGGCGGTCGTCACGCCTCGGCCGCCGATGCCAGGCATGGCGGGGG
>MTPE01000264.1 GCA_002011835.1 Desulfarculaceae bacterium JdFR-95
GGCGGATGGAGACCACGCGGCCGGAGCGCAGGCGCAGGCTCAGGGTGCCGTCGGGCTCCACGCCCTGTACCCGCCCCTGGCGCACGGTCTCGCCGTCGCGCACCACCACCTGCCGGTCCTGGATGAGGGAGCGGCGCCGGTAGTGGCGGGCCAGCTCCTGCCAGCCGCGGTTCATGGCTCTGCGGTAGAGGTCNCTGGCGTGGCGNAGGATGCGGGCCAGGAGTAGGGCGCGGTCCCAGGCGCGGCCGGTGGCGGCCTTGAGNGAGGTGGCCGGGGCGGGCAGGCGCTTGAGNTGGGAGGGGGTGAGGTTCACGTTGAGCCCCACCCCCACCACNGCGTANTCCAGGCGCTCGGCGCGGCTGGCGAACTCGGTGAGGATGCCGGCCAGCTTGCGGCCCTGGAGGAACACGTCGTTGGGCCACTTGATGGCCGGCTGGAGGTCGTCTTCCTCCAGGGCCAGGCACACCGCCACCGCGGCCAGGTTGGTGAGGGCGAAGACCCGCTCCAGGGCCAGGGGTGGCCGCAGCACCAGGGAGAACAACAGGCAGGTGCGGGGCGGAGCCAGCCAACGGCGGTCCAGGCGGCCGCGGCCCGCGCTCTGGTGCTCGGCCACCAGGCAGGCGCCGTGGGGCAGGGGCGGGCCTCCCCGGCCCTCGCAGCGGCGGCGGGCCTCCAGGTTGGTGGAGTCTATGTGCGGGAAGTGGAGCAGGGGCAGGCCCAGGTCGCCTGGGCGCAGGCGGGCCTCCACCCGGGGAGGAAGCACCTCCTCCGGCTCGGAGACCAAGCGGTAGCCCCGGCGGGGCCGGGCCTCGATCACGAACCCCTGGGTCCGCAGGGCCGCCACCGCCTTGCCCACCGCGGCCCGCGAGCAGCCCAGACGGCGGGCCATCTCCTGCCCGGAGCGGGGGCCGTCGGCCTCCAGGAGCAGGCGCAGGACCGCCCCCAGAGGCGAAGGCGCGGCCGGAGCAGGGGTGGGGCGGCTCACAGGGAACGGCTCTCCAGCCAGGCGATCACCGCCGCGTTCCAGCCCTCGGGGCCGGGGCGGGGCTCGCGGATCAGGCCGGGCAGGTCCAGCTCGGCGTGGCTGCCGTCGGGCCGGGCCACCAGCACGGCCTGGTCCATGGCCTCCAGCATGGGCAGGTCGTTGGGCGCGTCGCCCAGGCCCAGGGTGGTGATCTCGGGATACAGGCGGCGGTAGAGGGCCAACAGCTCCCGCACCGCCCGGCCCTTGTCCCCCCCGCCCAGGAGATGAAAGAAGCGGGCACCGCGGGTCACCTCCAGGCCGGCTTCCCGGGCCGCGGCTGCGAAGTCCTCGGCCTGGGTCTCGGGGTCGGGCAGGACCACCGGCTCGTTGAACTCGCGGCGGCGGGCCAGGCCGGCCGAGGTCTCGGCCAGGCCGGTGAGGCGGGCCACCTCGGCGTCGCTCAGGTCGCCGAAGCCCTTGGCCCCGAAGCGGTCCTTGAAGCGGGCGAAGCGGGCGCGCACCTCCTCGATGGGCATCCCCAGGCGCCGCACCCGCCAGCCCGCCTCGGCCGGCTTCCAGCCCGGCTCGGCCACCAGGGGATGCTCGCGGGGAGCGAAGATGCCGCCGCCGTTCTCGCTGATGAAGGGAGACATCAGCCCCAGGGCGTACCACAGGGGCAGGATCTCGGCCCTGGTCTTGCTGGAGCACAACACCAGCTCCACCCCTCGCTCCTTGAGCATGCGCAGGGCGGGCTCGGCCTTCTTGCAGGTGTAGTGGTCGTGGTCCAGGAGGGTGCCGTCCAGGTCGCTGAAGACCAGAAGCCTCATGTCCGCTTCCCTCCAGAATGGAAGTAGTCGCGCATCAGGCGTACCGCGCAGTATTGGCCGCACATGGTGCACACTTCTTCCTCGGCGGGAGGGTTCTTCTCCCGGATGGCGCGGGCCGTGGCCGGGTCCAGGCAGAGCTGCATCATGGCCTCCCAGTCCATGCGGCGGCGGGCCTCGGCCATGGCCCGGTCGCGGGCGATGGCGCGGGGGTTGCCGCGGGCGATGTCCGCGGCGTGGGCGGCGATGCGGGTAGTGACCACGCCGCGGTACACCTCCTCCGGGCCGGGCAGGGCCAGGTGCTCGCTGGGGGTGACGTAGCATAGGAAGTCGGCCCCGGCCCAGGCGGCCAGGGCGCCGCCGATGGCGCAGGCCACGTGGTCGTGTCCCGCGGCCACGTCGGTGACCAGAGGCCCCAGCACGTAGAAGGGCGCGCCGTGGCAGATGCGCTTCTGCAACTGTACCTGGGCCTGCACCTGGTCCAGGGGCACGTGGCCCGGCCCCTCGATCATCACCTGCACCCCCGCGGCCCAGGCCCGCTGGGTCAGCTCGCCCAGGGTGATCAGCTCCATCACCTGGGCCCGGTCGCCCGCGTCGGCCAGACAGCCCGGCCGCAGTCCGTCGCCCAGGGAGATGGTCACGTCGTGGGCCCGGCAGATCTCCAGCAGGCGGTCGAAGTGCTGGTAGAGGGGGTTCTCGGCCTGGTTGGCCAGCATCCAGCAGGCCAGGAAGGAGCCGCCCCGGCTCACGATGTCGGTGACGCGGCCCTCCTGGCGCAGTTGCTCCAGGGCGGCCCGGGTGACGCCGCAGTGCAGGGTCATGAAGTCCACCCCCTCGGCGGCCTGGGCCTCCACCACCGCCAGCATCTCCTCGGCGGTC
>MTPE01000290.1 GCA_002011835.1 Desulfarculaceae bacterium JdFR-95
CGTCGTAGGAGCGGCGCCACAGGCGCACCTGCTCGGCCCCGAACTTGGCCGCGGTCTCGTCCTTGTTCAGCCCCTGCAGGGCGCCGTAGTGGCGCTCGTTGAGGCGCCAGTGGCAGCTGTAGGGCAGCCACATGCGGCCCAGCTCGTCCAGCACGATCCACAGGGTGCGGATGGCCCGCTTGAGCACCGAGGTGAAGGCCAGGGTGATCTCCACCCCCGCCTCCTTGAGCAGGTGTCCCGCCGCGGCCGCCTCCAGACGCCCCCGCGGCGAGAGGTCCACGTCGGTCCAGCCGGTGAAGCGGTTGCGCAGGTTCCACTCGCTCTCCCCGTGGCGTAACAGCACCAGCGTGGGCATGCCCCCTCCTCCTTTCCGGGCCGGCCCGCACCCCAACCGCAGCCTCCGGCCCGCCCCTATTGTGACCCTCCCTCCCCTCCCGCGCCAGGGGGCAACCGCAGGCAAAGGCATTGTGTCCCCTCCCCTTTTCTGCTACCCTACCCTTCCGAATATCCTGGTTGGGCATGCATCTGGGCGAGGGAGAGACGGTGATGCGGAACAAGGCTTTGGCGGTGGTGATCCTGGTGACCCTGTTGGGCCTGTTGTCCTTGGGCGGCCTGGCCTGGGCCGACAAGTACGAGACCCCCTCCGGCGAGGCCGAGGAGGACATGGTGATCAAAAACGACGAGGTCTTCACTCAGCCCCGGCGGGGACCGGTGAGCTTCAGCCACCGCGCCCACCACGAGGACTACAAACTGAAGTGCACCCAGTGTCACCACGAGTTCGAGGACGGCAAGAACGTCTGGCAACCAGGTGACGCCGTGGGGGCCTGCGCCGACTGCCACACCAGCCCCTACTTCGGCGAAGAAGGCATGCCCAGCCTGTGGCAGGCCTACCACCGCAACTGCCGCGACTGTCACAAGTCGGTGCCCGACGCACCCCAGAGCTGCGAGGAGTGCCACCAGTAGGCGGCAGGCTCCCCCGAGGCGAGCCGCCCCACAAGACCCACGCCCCCACGGCCGCGCGAAGAACAGCCCCAGGGCAACCGCGGCCGAGGGCGTATCGTGCCTCGGCCCGGCCTGCCGCGTGGGCACCTGCCCCCACGGGCCCGAGGGCCGCCGCCCTGGCCCGTCTTCAGACCAGAGCCTCCATCTCCTGCCACCGCTGCACCACCTCGGGCAGGGGCGGCGACTGTGCCGGATAGCCCAGGGCCGCAGCCACCTCTCCCGGCGCCAGGTTCTCCCCCCGCCGCCGCACCAGGAAACGCACCAAGGCCTGGGCCTTGAGGTGACCGTCCTGCTCGAAGCGCTGCTCCAAGAAGAACCATTTGTGGTCCCAGCCCAGCAGACGGGTGCACAAGTGAAAGGCCCGCAGCGGCGGCAGGGGACGTCGGAAACGGATCAGCACCCCGCCCACCAGGGGCTGCCAGCGCTGGGCCAACATCACCCGCAGCATGCCGCTGCGCACCGCCAGGTCCCAGCGCCCCAGGTCCATCAGGGTGAGGAAACGCCCGTTGTTCAGGTGCAGGTTGCTGTCCAGGTCGCCCAGCCACACCCGCAGACGCAGGCGGCTCTCCTCCAGGGGCTCCAGACGGCGGCCCCACAACGCACCCAGGGTCACCCGCCCCAAACGCAGGAAAGGATACACGACGGCTCCTCCTCACCGTGCGAGCACACCCCCAAGCATGGCCCAGCCCAAGCCCCAAGACAAGTGCCCGTCCCCCGGAAGGACCACCGGGTTGTGTTATACTGGGGCCGGCCTGCCCTCCCCCCAAAGGCGGGCCGGTGGTGCGAGGTGCGGCGTGACGCTGTTCGACCTGACCCGCGAGCTGTTCACATACTTGGTGCGCTTCCGCCAGATGGCCCCCACCACGGCGGCCCCTCCCCTGGCGGAGGTGAGGGGCGACCTGCTCAAGATATTCGCCCGCATGGAGGCCGCCGCCCGGCGGGAACCCATGCTCAGCCAGCCCTATCAGCAGGTGCGCTACGCCTTGGTGGCCCTGGCCGACGAGATACTGCTCACCTCCGGCTGGGAACACGCCCCGGCCTGGCGCGAGGTCCTGCTGGAAGAGCGCTTCTTCGGCACCCGCGAGGCGGCCGACCGTTTCTTCACCCTGGCCGCCTCCCTGGACGACGCGCCCCTGGACGTGGTGGGCATCTACTACCTGTGCCTGGGGTTGGGCTTCTGCGGCCGCTACCAGCCCGACGACCCCGAGCTGGAAGCGGTCAAGAAGCGGCTTCTGGCCCGCCTGCCCGCACCGCCGCGGTTGGAGCCGGGCCGGGAGTCCAACCGGCGCCAAGGTGGCCCCTCCACGGCCTGGGCCTGGGTGGGCCTGGGCCTGGCAGTGGTGGTGGCCGCAGCCTTCTGGGCCTGGCGCCACTGGCAGCCAGCCCCCACACCGCCTCCCTCGGCTTCTCGCCCCCAGGCACCCACCGCGCCTCCCACTCCTCCCGCAGCGCCGAAGGTGGCCTCTGCAAA
This sequence comes from Desulfarculaceae bacterium JdFR-95, assembly GCA_002011835.1. Lineage (GTDB taxonomy): Bacteria > Desulfobacterota > Desulfarculia > Desulfarculales > Desulfarculaceae > Desulfocarbo. The sequence goes on from MTPE01000290.1 coordinate 2,474, forward strand.
GGCTAAACAGACCCCACGGCCCCATGCCTCTCTGCCGCCGCCTACCTCGGTCGCCACCACTACTGCCGCCACGACCACCACCACGACCACCAGCACCACCACCAGCACCACCGCCCCCACCACCCAACCGCCGGTCACCACCGGGGCGCCACCGGCACCACGCGGCTGGCGGGTGCGGGT
>MTPE01000289.1 GCA_002011835.1 Desulfarculaceae bacterium JdFR-95
TGCGGGGGGCGCGCCCCGGCCCGGGCGCTGTTTCCGCGGCGTCCCGGCCGGGAGTCGAGGTGGAGTCGGAGGCGCAACTATGCGTTTTGGCAGGAGAACAACCCAAATGATCCTGCCCGGTCCCGCCGGGAGGCGCCCCCGGCCTTGGTATGGGTTTTGCCTCTGTCACCAAGGGGACAGAGCGACATGGGCGTGTTGGGATTCATAAAGCGCAGGCTGGCCGAGGCCCAGGAGGAGGAGAACCGGGCCTTCCGCCAGAAGTACTCCAACTTCCGCGAGTTGCTGGAGCGCAACAACGAGGTGTTGGAGACCATCAGCCTGCTCAGCGAGATACGCGACCAGGGCCGCTGGATAAACCTGGGCCGCCTGCGCGCGCTGATGACCCACACCGCGGTCAACGTCTATCGCCTGATCCAGAACCTCAACCACATCACCGAGGGNCGCTACCGGGTGCTGGAGGAGAAGTTCAACTTCCTGCAGGACCGGATNACCCAGGCCCTGGACGTGAGCTTCGAGTTCCACCTGGAGCGGCTGAGCATCCCCCTGGAGGAGGTGGGCCTGGAGCTGGCCGCGGAGGTGGGGCCCAAGGCCGCGCGCCTGGGGGAGATCGCCCGCCGCCTGGGGGCCAAGGTGCCGCCGGGGGTGGCCTTCACCACCTATGCCTACCACCGTTTCCTGGAACACAACCACCTGGGTGACGAGATCAACAAGGAGAGCCTGTTGTTCGATCCCGACCACCCCCAGGCCATCGAGCAGGTGAGCGCGCGCCTGCAGGAGATGATCATGGATGCCGAGCTGCCGCCGGAGCTGGAGGAGGAGCTGGAGGCGGCCTGGCGGCGGCTGCAGGAGGGGACCTCCTCGCCGGTGCCGGTGGTGATGCGCAGCAGTGCGGTGGGCGAGGACGAGGCGGGCTCGTCCTTCGCCGGGCTCTACCACACCGTGATCAACCCCGCCCCGCACGAGCTGGGCCGGGCCTACAAGGAGGTGGTGGCCAGCAAGTTCTCCTCCCGGGCACTCACCTACCTGTGGCAGAAGGGCTTCTACCACGAGCTGTGTCCCATGTGCGTGACCATGATGCGCCTGGTGGACGCGCGCAGCGGGGGGGTGATGTTCACCCGCGACGGCCGGGAGCAGGAGGCGGTGTCCATCACCGGGGTGTGGGGCCTGGGCAAGCTGGCCGTGGACGGCTCGGTGAGCCCGGACATCTATCGTCTCAGCCGGGAGGACCCGCCGCGGCTGCTGGAACGGCGCCTGGGAGACAAGGCCCAGCGCCTGGTGCTGCGGGAGGGAGGCGGCATCGCCCGCGAGCCGGTGCCGCCCGAGGAGGCGGCCCGGCCTTGCCTGGAGAACGGGCACCTGCGCCGCCTGGCCAAGCTGGGCCTGGCCCTGGAGCGGGTCTTCGGCGGGCCCCAGGACGTGGAGTGGGTGGTGGAGCGGGGCGGGGAGGTGTTCCTGGTGCAGAGCCGGCCGCTGAAGCTGGAGCCGGCCCTGCGTAGCTGGCAGGAGGTGTATCCCTGGGAGGAGATGGAGCAGGGGCCGGATCCCTTGGTGCAGGACCTGCAGGTGGCCAGCGCCGGGGCGGCCTGTGGTCCGGTGGTGATGCTGCGGCGCCTGGCCGAGGCGGGGGAGGTGGCCGAGGGCGCGGTGGTGCTGGTGGGCGACACCTCGCCGGAGCTGGTGCGTGTGTTGCCGCGTGCCGGGGCGGTGGTGGCGGAGAAGGGCAACACCAGCGGGCATTTGTCCATCATCGCCCGCGAGTTCGGGGTGCCGCTGCTCATCGGCCTGAGCCCCCAGGGGGCCGAGCGCCTGCTGCAGGAGGAGCTGGTCACGGTGGACGCCTATACCGGGGCGGTGTTCCCGGGACGGGTGGAGGCCCTGCTGAGGGTGGCCGCGGAGCTGCGCCACAGTCAGCAAGAGGCCGGCCCCACCCCGGTGCAGCGCATCCTGAGCGAAGTGCTGCAGTACGTCACCCCCCTGCACCTGATCGACCCCCGCGACCCCTCCTTCCGGCCCCAGTCCATCCAGAGCTTCCACGACATCATCCGTTTCGCCCACGAGCAGGCCATCAACGCCATGTTCGAGATCAACGACAGCCGCATCACCCGGCGGGGGCGGGTGGTGCGCCTGCGTTCGGAGGTGCCCCTGGACATCTACCTCATCGACCTGGGCGGGGGCCTGGCCCCGGGGGCGGCGGAGCGCAAGGTGGTGGGGCCGGAGGACATCACCTCCATCCCCATGCGGGCCCTCTACCGGGGCATGACCACCCCCGGGGTGCGCTGGGCGGGGCACATCCCCATCGACTTCAAGGGATTCATGAGCGTGTTCGCCAACACCATGTTCGACGCGGCCAAGCCCGAGCGCCGCCTGGGCGACCGCAGCTATGCCATCGTCTCGCGGCACTACGTGAACTTCTCCTCGCGCCTGGGCTACCATTTCTCCATNGTGGACGCCTACCTGGGCCGGGTGCCCAACGAGAACTACATCTCCTTCCGCTTCAAGGGCGGCGCGGCCGGCATCGACAAGCGCACGCGGCGGGTGCGCTTCCTGCAGGAGGTGCTGGAACACTACGGCTTCTGGGTGGACCAGAAGGCCGACCTGGTCAACGCGCGCATCAAGCGGCTGGGCCAGGCCGAGCTGGAGGAGAAGCTGG
>MTPE01000156.1 GCA_002011835.1 Desulfarculaceae bacterium JdFR-95
TGGTAAAAGGGCTCGCCCCCGCTTCCGGGGACCATCGGTCCCCGGAAGCGGGGGCGGGCTGTTTGCCGTGCGGGCGCGTGGTGTCTGGGGCTACATGCCGCGGCGGTACATTCCTCCCACCTGGTAGAGGGCGCGGGTGATCTGGCCCAGGGAGCAGTAGCGGACGGTGTCCATGAGCTCGGCGAAGATGTTTCCGCCGGAGAGGGCCACGTCCTGGAGTTTCTTGAGGGCCTGGGGTGCCTTTTCGCGGTTTCGTTCCTGGAACTCGCGCAGGCGTTTGAGCTGGCTTTGTTTTTCTTCCTCGGTCGCGCGGGCCAGTTCTACCTTGCATTCCTGGGCCAGTTCGTCGGCCTTGGGGTTGAGGAAGGTGTTGACGCCGATGATGGGCAGCTCGCCGGTGTGTTTGAGGGTCTCGTAGTAGATGGACTCCTCCTGGATCTTGGAGCGCTGGTATCCGGTCTCCATGGCGCCCAGGACGCCGCCGCGGGCGGAGATGCGCATGAACTCGTTGAGCACGGCCTCTTCCACCAGGTCGGTGAGCATGTCCACGATGAAGGCGCCCTGGAGGGGGTTTTCGTTCTTGGCCAGGCCCCACTCGCGGTTAATGATGAGCTGGATGGCCAGGGCGCGGCGCACGGACTGTTCCGTGGGGGTGGTGATGGCCTCGTCGTAGGCGTTGGTGTGCAGGGAGTTGCAGTTGTCGTAGATGGCGCAGAGGGCCTGGAGGGTGGTGCGGATGTCGTTGAAGTCGATCTCCTGGGCGTGGAGTGAGCGGCCTGAGGTCTGGATGTGGTACTTGAGCATCTGGCTGCGGGGACCGGCGCCGTACATCTCGCGCATGGCGATGGCCCAGATGCGGCGGGCCACGCGGCCGATCACGGTGTATTCGGGGTCCATGCCGTTGCTGAAGAAGAAGCTGAAGTTGGGGGCGAAGTCGTCCACCTTCATGCCGCGGGCCAAGTAGTATTCCACGTAGGTGAAGCCGTTGGCCAGGGTGAAGGCCAGCTGGCTGATGGGGTTGGCCCCGGCCTCGGCGATGTGGTAGCCGCTGATGCTGACGGAGTAGAAGTTTCGCACCTGGTGGTCGATGAAGTATTGCTGCACGTCGCCCATCATGCGCAGGGCGAAGTCGATGGAGAACAGGCAGGTGTTTTGGCCCTGGTCCTCTTTGAGGATGTCGGCCTGCACGGTGCCGCGCACGTTGCGCAGGACCATGGCCTTGATGCGTTCGTATTCTTCGGGGTCGGGTTCGCGGCCGTTGTCGCGGCGGAAGGCCTCCACCTGCTGGTCGATGGCGGTGTTGAAGAAGAAGGCCAGCATGATGGGGGCGGGGCCGTTGATGGTCATGGACACGCTGGTGTTGGGGCTGACCAGGTCGAAGCCGTCGAAGAGGATCTTCATGTCCTCCAGGGTGCAGATGGAGACCCCGGAGTTGCCCACCTTGCCGTAGATGTCGGGTCGTTCGTCCGGGTCCCAGCCGTAGAGGGTGACCGAGTCGAAGGCGGTGGAGAGGCGGGCGGCCTTGGCGTCCTTGCTCAGGTAGTGGAAGCGGCGGTTGGTGCGGAAGGGGTCGCCCTCGCCGGCGAACATGCGGGTGGGGTCCTCGTCGGTGCGCTTGAAGGGGAACACCCCGGCGGTGTAGGGGAAGCGGCCGGGGACGTTCTCGGAGCGCAGCCAGGTGTACACCTCGGCCGGGTCCTCCCAGCGGGGCAGCACCACCTTGGGGATGTCGTTGCCGGCCAGGGAGCGGGTGGTCAGGGGTACGCGGATCTCGCGGTCGCGCACCTTGTAGACGTATTCCTCGCCGGAGTAGGCCCTTTGCATCTGGGGCCACTCGGCCAGCAGCAGGTGGGTCTCCTTGGTGTAGCCTTCCTCCAGGCGGTGGACCTCGGCGCGCAGGCGTTCCAGGGCGGCCTCCAGGCCGGGGTCACCCTTCCAGGCCTCGGCCATGTAGTCGTGGGTCTGCTTCAGTTGCCACACCCGGCGCACCAGGGCGGCCTGCTGGCGGGTCTCGGCGTGGTACTTGCGTACGGTCTCGGCGATCTCGGCCAGGTAGCGGCTGCGCTCCGGGGGCACGATGATGGTCTTGCTGGAGGAGTGCTTGAGCTTGGGCCGGGGCCGGGGGCTCTTGAAGGCCACCCCGGTCTTTTCCCGGATGGCGTCCAGCAGGGCGTGGTAGAGGGCGGTGACCCCGTCGTCGTTGAACTTGCTGGCGATGGTGCCGTAGACCGGCATGTCCTCGGGCCGCTTGTGCCAGGCCCCCTGGTTGCGCTGCATCTGCTTGCGCACGTCGCGCAGGGCGTCCTCGGCGCCGCGGCGGTCGAACTTGTTGATGGCCACCAGGTCGGCGAAGTCGAGCATGTCGATCTTCTCCAACTGGCTGGCGGCGCCGAAGTCGCTGGTCATGACGTAGAGAGAGACATCCACCAGGTCCACCACCGCGGCGTCACCCTGGCCGATGCCGGCGGTCTCCACGATGACCAGGTCGTAGCCCGCGGCGCGGGCCACCAGGATCACGTCGGCCAAGCCGCGGGAGATTTCCATGCCGCTGCCGCGGGTGGCCAGCGAGCGCATGTACACCCGGGGGTTGTCCAGGCAGTTCATGCGGATGCGGTCGCCCAGCAGGGCGCCGCCGCTCTTGCGTCGGG
>MTPE01000279.1 GCA_002011835.1 Desulfarculaceae bacterium JdFR-95
GGGCAACGTGGCTGGGGTGCCCTTCTTCTTCAAAAGTTGGGGAGTTTCAATCCATGCCCCCGCGCGGGGGCAACCGGCCGCTACCCCTACTCAGACCCTATGCCCTTGTCAGAGAACAACCGCCCTGCGCGCACCCCGCACCTGCCATACACCATCCCCCACCCCTCCAGCCCCAGCCCCCCAGCCTCAGGCGGCCAGGCGCTGCAGGCTGCGGCGCAGCAACTCCTCCAGGCTGGGCTCCGGCCCCAGCTCGGCCAGGGCGGACTCCACCACCTTCTGCGCCCGGGCCTGGGGATAGCCCAGGTTCACCAGGGCGCTGACCGCGTCCTCCACCAGGGGCGAGGCCGCCGCCGGAGCCGCCTCCGCCTCGGCCGCGGCTTCTTCCTCCGCCGGGGGCAGCTTGCCCTCCAGGTCCACCACCAGCCGCGCCGCGGTCTTCTTGCCCACCCCCGGCACCTTGCACAGCCGGGCGGTGTCGCGCGACTTGACCGCCTGCCACAGCTCGCGGGGGGTGATGCCGCTCAGCACCCCCAGGGCCACCTTGGGCCCCACCCCGGTCACGGCGATGAGCTGGGCGAAGGCCTCCTTCTCCTGGGGCTCGGCGAAGCCGTAGAGATGTATGGCGTCCTCGCGCACCACGGTGTGCACCTCCAGGGTCACCTCCTGGCCCGGGGCGGGCAGTTGGTAGAAGGTGTTGAGGCTCACGAACAGCCCATAGCCCACCCCGCCCACGTCCACCACCACGTAGTCGGGACGCCGGCTGAGGAGGGTGCCGCGGATGCGCGCGATCACGTCACAGCCCTCGCAAGGTACGCGAATGGATGTGGGTTATGGCCACGGCCAGGGCGTCGGAGGTGTCCAGGCCCATCCGCCCCCCCCGGCCCAACAGCCGCGCCACCATGGCCCGCACCTGCTCCTTGTCCGCCCGGCCCACCCCCACCAGGGCCTTCTTGACCTGGGCGGGGGGATATTCGTACACGCTCAGGCCCGCCTCGGCCGCGGCCAACAGGGCCACCCCCCGGGCGTGGCCCAGCAGCAGGGCGCTGCGCAGGTTGCCGGCCGAGAACACCCCCTCCACCGCGGCCTCGGCCGGCGCGGTGCGGGCGATGAGCTCGGCCAGGTGCTGGTAGATGAACAAGAGCCGCTGGGCGAACTCGCCCCGCGCCGGCGGACGGATGGTGCCGGCCTCCACCAGGACCAGCTCGCGGCCCCGGCTCTCTACCACCCCCCAGCCGCAGGCCCGCGAGCCCGGGTCCAGGCCCAGGACACGCAAGGCTCTCGTGGGTTGCGCTTCGACTCCCCGCCTCGACTCTGGGGCGGTCTCTGCTCGGTGCTTTCGGCCCGGCGTGGTCTCCTCCCCCTGGCCTCCACCCTGGTGATACCTTGTGGGGCGGCAGCCTCCCTGGTGGGAAACCCGCCCCGCCATGGCCGTCTTTCGGGTGTCTCTCGCCTCTGCAGCCTCGACCTCCCGGCCCCCTACTTGCCCCCCTCGCTCAAGGAGGCCAGGATCTCGTCGTCGATGTCGAAGTTGGAGTAGACGTTCTGCACGTCGTCGGCCTCGTCCAGGGCCTCGGCCAGGGCCAGGACCTTGCGCGCCTCCTCGGGGTCGGTGATGGAGACCGTGGTGGTGGGCAGCTTGGTCACCTCGGCCTGGGTGGGTTCCAGGCCCGCGGACTTCAGCCCCTCTAGCACCTGGTTGAAGTCCCCGGGGGCGCAGTACACCTCCCACACGTCGCCGCCGTCCTTGACGTCGTCGGCGCCGGCCTCCAGGGCCGCCTCCATGATCTGGTCCTCGTCCAGGCCGTCCTTGTCGAAGACGATGTAGCCCTTGGCCTCGAACAGGTAGGCCACGGCTCCGGCCTTGGCCATGGAGCCGCCGCGCTTGCTGAGGATGTGGCGCACCTCGCTGGCGGCGCGGTTCTTGTTGTCGGTCATGCACTCGATGAGGAAGGCCACCCCGCCGGGACCATAGCCTTCGTAGGTGACCTCCTCGTAGGCCACGCCCTCCAGCTCGCCGGTGCCCTTCTTGATGGCGCGCTCGATGTTGTCCTTGGGCATGTTCTGCGCCTTGGCCGCCTCGATGGCGGTACGCAGGCGCGGGTTGCCGCTGGGGTCGCCGCCGCCCAGACGCGCCGCCACGGTGATCTCGCGCATGAGCCGGGTGAAGATGCGGCCGCGCTTGGCGTCCAGGGCGCCCTTCTTGCGCTTGATGGTCGACCACTTGCTGTGTCCAGACATGTCAGACCCTACTCCCTCGCTTGGGGGGCGGGCTTCAAACCCAGGCCCACCAGGTATGTCTCCCTGCTGCCGCCGCGGGTGGCGCGGGGGCGGAAGGTCCGGCCCTGGCGGAAGGCGGCCTTCACCCGGCGCACCAGCTCCTCGGCGCCTTCTCCATAATATACCTTGACCACCAGCCCTCCCCCCGGCGCCAGCAGGGCCAGGGCCAGCTCCAGCACGCGGTCGGCCAGCTCCAGGCTGGCGGCCACGTCGCGCAACACCACCCCGGTGGTGGGCGGGGCCGCGTCGCTCAGGACCAGGTGGTAGCTGGGGGCCAGACGCCGCAGCCGATCCGCCTCCAGGGACAACAAGTCCCCCGCCAGAAAACGGGCATTACCCGGCAGAGCCACCACCGGCGGCTTCAGG
>MTPE01000131.1 GCA_002011835.1 Desulfarculaceae bacterium JdFR-95
CGCTCCGCCTCCACCGCCGCCGCGGCGGCAGGGTCGGCCAGGGCCGCCACCAGCTCGCGGGTGGCGGCGTCGTCCTCCCGACACTCCAGGCCCAGGGCCCCCTGGCCCACCGCGGGCAGGAGCGTCTCCACTGGCAGGTACTGGGTGGCCACCTGCTCCAGACCCAGGCGGGCCAGCCCGGCCGCGGCCAGGATCACCGCGTCCAGGCCCTGCTCGTCCAGCTTGCGCAGGCGGGTCTCCACGTTGCCCCGCAGGGGGACCACCTCCAGGTCGGGACGGCGGGCCAACAACTGCGCCCGGCGGCGCAGGCTGCTGGTGCCCACCCGCGCGCCGGGAGGCAGCTCCTCCAGGGAGCCCCAGCGCCGGCTCACCAGTACGTCGCGCACGTCCTGGCGCGGACTCACCCCGGCGATGACCAGCCCCGGGGGCAGCTCGGCGGGCACGTCCTTCATGGAATGCACCGCCAACTGGGCCCGACCCGCCAAGAGCGCCTCCTCGATCTCCTTCACGAACAACCCCTTGCCCCCCACCGCCGCCAGGGGCACGTCGGTGATCTTGTCGCCCTTGGTCTTGATCACCTTCAGCTCCACCTCCAGCCCCGGACGCAAAGCGGCCAGACGCCCGGCCACCCAGCGGGCCTGGGCCAGGGCCAGCTTGCTTCCCCGGGTGGCGATCACCAGTGGGGCCATGAGAGGCGGGATCCTCGGGAGAGTCTAGTGGCAGGTGGAACAGGTGCCGCCGGAGCAGGAGGCACAGCCGCTGTGGGAGGAGACCATGCGGCCGCTCTCGCCGCTCTTGTGGGCGAAGCCGCTCATCAGGCGGGTGACACCCTTGCAGGAACACTCGGGGCAGCGCACTTCCTCGTCCCGGCTGAGCACCAGGACCTCGAACTCGTGGTCGCACTTGGGACAATGGTACTCGTAGATGGGCATGGCGATTCGTCCTTTACCGCCCGCGGCCTCCGGGGCCGCCTGGGGCATGGGATTGGCTCTCACCTAGATATAGGCCCCTTTTCCCCCCCTGGCAAGCCGCCGGTGAGGACGGCCTCAATCCTGCAGGCCCTCCAGCGCCAAGGCCAGGATCAAGGGCAGGTTGATCTCGTGGTGGCCGGTGATGTGTATGCCCCGGCCGCCGGTGAGCACCGGACGATGCACCACGTTGGTCAGCGGCCGGTAGTGGCGCAGCATGTCCAGGTTCACGGTGGTGAAACCGTGGGCGTCGTGGCCCAGGTTGCGCGCCGCGGAAAGCGCCTTGAGGAACACCTCGGGCAGCACCACCGCACTGCCCACGTTGAAGTACACCCCGCCCTTGAGCCCCCCCACCAGGGTGATGAGCAGGCGGAAGTCGCGGTGGCTGGCGCGGCCGGTGGCGGCGGGGTCGAAGTCCGGGTGCATGTGGATGATGTCCGCACCCAGCGAGACGTGCACCGTGGCCGGCAGCCCCAGGCGGTGGCAGGCGGCCAGAAGGGACGACTCCACGAAGGGAGCCTCGCTCTCGGCCAGGGCCCGGCCCACCGCCGCCCCCAGGCCCTCGTCCCCATGCTCGGCCACCGCCCGGGCGATGAACTGGCCGGTCTGGCGCGCGGTGCCGAAACTGCCGTCGGCCAGGGCCGCGGCCACGTCCTCACTGGTGCGCCCGGCCAGGGCCATCTCCACGTCGTGGATCATGCCCGCGCCGTTCAAGACCAGGGCGGTGAGGACGCCCCGCTGCAGGGCGTCGATCACCACCGGGCTCAGGCCCACCTTGATCACGTGCGCCCCCATGGCCATGATCACCGGCCGGCCCGCCCGCCGCGCCTGGACCACCGCCTGTACCACCGCGCGCAGGTCCTCGGCCGCCAGCACCCGGGGCAGCCCCTCCAGGAACTCCCGCAGGCTCCCCCCGGGCCGCCAGGGGCGCCCCAACATGCCCCGCTCCACCAGGGAGGGACGCTCCTCCAGGTCGCGCAGGCGTATCCGGCTCAGATCTGCGGGAGTATCGCTCATCGCGCCCTGCCGAACAGGCCCCGGTCCACCAGCTCGCACAGCAGGTGGATCACCACCGCGTGAACCTCCTGGATGCGGGGGGTCTCGCGGCTGGGGACCGTGATCAGGATGTCGCAGTGTGAGGCCATCTCACCCCCTTCACGGCCGGTGAGCCCCACCGTGCTCAGGCCCCGCTCCCGAGCCGCGGCCAGGGCCTCCAACACGTTGGCCGAACGCCCCGAGGTGGAGATGCCCAGGGCCACGTCTCCCGCCCGGCCCAGGGCCTTGAGCTGGCGCACGAACACCTGGTCGTAGTGGTAGTCGTTGGCGATGGAGGTGAGGATGCTGGTGTCGGTGGTCAGGGCCACCGCCGGCAGGGCGGGCCGCTCCAGTTGATAGCGGTTGACCAGCTCCGCGGCCAGGTGCTGGGCGTCGGCGGCCGAGCCCCCGTTGCCGAACACCAACAGCTTGCCCCCGGCGGCCAGCGACCGCGTGATCAGCTCCGCCGCCCGCACCACCTGGGCCAGGCCCTCCTCCTGGAAGGCCTGCAGGGTGGCGATGGCACGCCTGAGCGTCTCGCTGGCCGCGGCGAGCATGGTCCCGTGATTCCGAAGTGATACCGCAAGTGGTGGCTAAGGCTAACCAGCGGGGAGGGCATTGTCAAGCCCGGCCCC
>MTPE01000220.1 GCA_002011835.1 Desulfarculaceae bacterium JdFR-95
GCACCGGGGAGGCCGGGCGCCGGAGAGGGATCTCCCCCCCGCCCGGCCAGGAAACAGGCCCGGCCCCAACCAGGACCGGGCCCCGAGCCAAGGGCTCCACTCCTTCTCGGCTGATTCAGGGTGTCACCGGGAAGGAGCTCTCCGGCGGCCCTGGGGTGGGCCACAGCACCCCGGGGCCGCTTCTTTCGCCCGCCCTCCCGAGGGCGAGGGCGGCCGGGATCATCCCCGGCCGGCCGCTGGTTATGGAACCATCCCCCGCCGGCCCTGTCAAGAGGGGCCCCCGGTACCAACCGGCGGGGCCCACGGCCTCTCTCCTGGGCCCTGCGCCGCGGACTCCCTGCCGCCCCGCTCTCTGGAGGGCGGACCTCTTTGCCTCACGCCGGCGGCGGGGCCAGGAGGGTGACCCGGGGGCGGCCCCGGCTGGGTTCGCGGTCCACCACCACCTCCACCCCATAGGCCCGGCGCACCAGCTCCGGGGTGATCACCTCCTGGGGCGGGCCGGCGGCCAGCACCCGCCCCCGGCTGAGCAGCACCAGGCGCCGGCAGAACAGGGCGGCCAGGTTCAGGTCGTGGCTCACCAGGCACACCGCCAGGCCCTGCTCGCGGCAGGCGGTCTCCAGCATGCCCATGACCCGGAGCTGGTGGTCCAGGTCCAGGGCGCTGGTGGGCTCGTCCAGAAGCAACACCTGCGGTTCGGCCGCCAGGGCCCGGGCCAGGGCCAGGCGCTGGCACTCGCCGCCGGANAGCTCACCCGCCCGGCGCTGGGCCAGGGCGGTGATGCCGGTCAGCTCCAGGGCGCGCCGGGCCGCGGCCAGGTCCTCCCCGCTCTCGAACACCCGCCGGCCCATGAGGGCGAAGCGGCCGGAGAGCACCGTCTCCAGCACGGTGAAGCCCGGGGCCAGCTCCGGGCTCTGGGGCACCACCCCCATGATGCGGGCCACCTCCGGCCGGGGGTAGGTCGNNCAGGGGNCGGCCGCGCAACAGCACCTNGCCCTCCCGCGGCGCTCAGNAGCCCGGCCAGCAGNCCCANNAGGGTGGACTTGCCGCTGCCGTTGGGNCCCANCACCCCCACCATCTCGCCCGGGGCCAGGGAGAGGTCCACTCCCTGCAGCACCACGGCNTGGCCGTAGGCAAAGCCCAGCCCTCGGCCCTCCAGCAGCGGTTTTNCCCCTCTCACCACCACTGGCTGCCCCTCCGGGCCAACAGGAGCACGAAGAAGGGCGCACCCAGGGCCGCGGTCACCACCCCCACGGGCAGGGAGGCAGGGCTGATCACGGTGCGGGCGGCGGTGTCGGCCCAGACCAGGAAGCTGGCCCCGAACAGGGCCGAGGCGGGCAAGAGGATGCGGTGGTCGTGGCCCAGGGTCATGCGCATCAGGTGGGGCACCATCAGGCCCACGAAGCCGATCAGCCCCGACAGGCTCACGGTCACCCCCACCACCAGGCTCACCACCCCGAACAGCACCAGCTTGGCCCGCTCCACCCGCATGCCCAGGGTGGCGGCGGTCAGCGCCCCGGCGGCCAGCAGGTTCAGGTGGCGGCCGTAGAAGAACAGCACCACCGCCCCCGCCCCCACCACCGGGGCCAGGAGCCACACCTGCTCCAGGCGCGAGGCGGACAGGTCGCCGTAGAGCCAGAACAGGATGGCGTGCAGCTTCTGGCTGGTGGTGGTGGCGATGACGAACATGATGAGGGCGGTGAAGAAGGCGTTGACCATCACCCCGGTGAGGATCAGGGTGCTGGTTTCCATGCGCCCGCGACGGCGGGCGATGGCCAACACCAGGGCCACGGTGCCCAGGGCGCCGGCGAAGGCGCAGGCCGACACCCCGCCCAGGCCCACCAGGCCCAGGCTCATGGCCAGCACCGCCCCGGCCGCCGCCCCGCCGGAGACCCCCAGGATGAACGGCTCGGCCAGGGGGTTGCGCAGCAGGCCCTGGAACACCGCCCCGCACAGGGAAAGCCCCGCCCCCACCAGGGCCGCCACCAGCAGCCGCGGCAGGCGCAGCTCGGCCAGGATCACCTGACTGGCGCGGTCCAGGGGATGGCCCTGCAGCCAGGCCCAGATGCGTGCAGGCGCCAGGTGCACCGTGCCCAGCCCCAGGCCGAGCCCCAGGCTGAGGGCCAAACCCGCCGCCAGCACCAGGCAGATCAGGACCAGGTTGCGGGGAGTGGCCCTCACCGCCCTTTCTCCGGGGGGAAACGTTCGGGGTGGATGGCGCGGGCCAGGGCCGTCAGCCCCAGGCCCAGGCGGGGGCCGGGCCGGTCGGTGATGTCCGAATTCACCGCCGCCACCCGCACGCCGGGCCGGTCGCCCACGCCGGGCAGGTTCCGCCAGTAGGCCAGCTCGCGGGCCAGGTTCTGGCCCCGCTCCATGGTGGAGACGATGATCACCTCGGGGCGCGAGGCCACCACGTACTCCAGGCTGAGCCGCGGCCAGCGGCCGGGCAGGCCCGCGGCCAGGTTTATCCCTCCGGCCATGGCGATGAGCTTGCCGTTGATGGTCTGGTCCGAGACGCTGACCAGGGGCCGGCGGCCGATCACCACCAGGGTGCGGCGGGGGCGGACCCCCTGCAGGCGGCGGGCCACCTGGTCGAACTGGGCCTGCAGGCGGGCGGCCAGGCGGCGTC
>MTPE01000467.1 GCA_002011835.1 Desulfarculaceae bacterium JdFR-95
CNTANCTCCCTTACCTCTGGTGAATATGCACTTCCTCTCGCCATGAACCCCATTCTCCCAAGTAATGGAGCCTCCGGCAATCCCGGGACGGTTCATACCCGTACCTGGTCCAGCTACCAACCTCACCTGTGGAGCACCATCCTGAGCCGCAGCCCATTGTCGCTGTTCAGCTTGCGCTTTTTGAGTAGAGGTGATCGGCATACTTATGATTCTCCTTCCACCGCCATCACCGCCTCCGCCGGGATCTCGAAGAACCTCACTGGGCTTGTCCCGAAGTTGGTGGCGGGTTTGAGGTTGAAGTAAACATGGGGGAACCCTTTCAGTCTAGGAGGACGACACGGAAGGGAGGGGGCAGGAAGATACTCCAGGGGTGGAGAAGTCACTTGCCCCTTTTCCTTCCGGTCCTCCTACGGGACCTCCCACGAGGATGCCCAACCGTCTCCACCACGGTCGTTCTGGGACGCCGTTTGGCGGTCGCCAACGAGACGAACCTCCCCGTGATCGCACAACGGGCTCTCTTCCTCGGAGATTTTCGAATGTGAGGCATGATCACCTCCCTCGATCGGGTTGATAACCAGTTGTCGGAATGATAGCACGATATGCTGCGTTAGTCAAGGCTGAACCCCCCACATCTAGTGGTTTTCAACCCTGCCCAAAAAGGCTTCTACATATTGTGGTCAGCACATCCTATGTATATGCAATACATACGTTGACATAAAAGCGTGCTCGGAATATATTCTCATCAATGCGTCGGGTGTAACGCGCCCCGGCAGGGCCGCCTCCCCACACACCCGTTGCGGACAAGGCCCCGGACCATGGTCGGCGAACGAAGCATCTTGCACCTCAACGTGGCCGACTTCGCGGTGGCGGTGGAGCGGACGGCCGATCCCGGACTGCGGGGCCGGCCCGTGATCGTGGCGCCGCCGGGCTCGCCTCGCGCCAGGGTGTACGACATGAGCGAGGAGGCCTTCCGGGCCGGGGTACGCAAGGGCATGTCCCTGCTCCGGGCCCTGCGCCTCTGTCGGGATGCCCGCCTGCTGCCGCCCCGCCCCGGCCTCTACCGGCGGGCCATGGCCGCGCTGGCCAGGATGGCCCTGCGCTACACCCCCCTGGTGGAGGCCGAGGAGGCCAGCGGCCACCTGTACCTGGACCTCACCGGCGCCGGTCGGCTGTGGGGCCCGCCGCGTGACGTGGCCCGGCGCCTGCACCGCGAGGTCCGCACGGAGCTGGGCCTGGACCCCATTTGGACCCTGGCGGCCAACAAGCTGGTGGCCAAGGCTGCGAGCCGTTTGGTGAAGCCCCTGGGCGAACTCCTGGTGCCGCCGGGGGAAGAGGAGTGCTTCCTGGAGCCCTTACCCCTGGAGCTGCTGCCCGGCCTGGAGAGGGACGACCTCCTGCGCCTGCACGAGTTCAACCTGTCCCGGGTGGGGCAGGCGGCCCGCTGGAGAGTGGATCATCTGGCGGTGGTGTTCGGGGCACGGGCGGCATACCTGCACCGCCTGTTCCACGGCCGGGACGACACGCCGGTGCTGCCCCCGGAACGGCGTCCGGCGACCCTGCGGCTGGGGCACGAGTTCACGGAGGAGACCGAACGCCCCCGGGAGGTGTACGTGGCCCTGTACGGCCTGGCGGAGCGGGCGGGGGCCGGGTTGCGCCGCATGGGTCGCGTGGCGCGCCGTGTGGGGGTGGAGGTGGAGTACGCGGACGGTATGCGGTCCCGGGGATGGTGCGGACACCGGGACGGCACGGCCCTGGACCGGACCCTGTTCGAGACGGCCCGCGTGGCGCTGGGCCGTGCCTGGCGGCGGCGGGTGCGCCTGCGTCGCCTGTGGCTGTCCTGCAGCCGCCTGGGGCTGCCGCCACCGGTCCAGGCGGGTCTCCCCTTCACCCCGCACGACGGCGGCGGGCAGCGCCATGTGCGTCTCCAGGAGGCCCTGGACCGCATACGGGAACGGTTCGGCCCCCGGGCCGTGCTCCCCGGCATCCTCCTGGAGGGCTGAGAGATGGTGCCCCTGGTGGTACGCTCGCACTACTCCCTGCTGCGGGGCACGGCCTCGCCCGAGGAGATCTGCGCGGCCGCCCGCCGGATGGGCTACCGCAAGCTGGCCCTGACCGACCGTGACAACCTCTACGGCCTGTGGCGCTTCCTGGAGGCCTGCCGGCGGAACGGCCTCGAGCCCGTGGTGGGCGCCGAGGTGACCGCTCCCCGGGGCGGGGGAGGGGCGGTGTGCCTGGTGAAGGACGCCAGGGGGTTCCGCAACCTGTGCCGCCTGGTGAGCCGCCGGCGCCGGGACCCCGGGTTCGTGCTGCGCCGGGCGGTGGAGGAGCACGCCGAGGGGCTGGTGGTGCTCACCGCCGAGGCCGGCCTCCTGGCGGCGTGGCGCCGGGCGGGCGTTGACGTGGCGGCAGCGGTGCCGGTACGACCCTCCGGGGCAGTCGCAGGGTTGCTCCATACCGCCGAACGACTGGGCGCGCCCGTGGTGGCGGTGCCCGACGCCTGGTTCCTGCGGCCCGGCGACTACCATCTCCACCGCCTGGTGCGGGCCGTGGCGTGCACCACCACCGTCTCCCGGCTGGCGCCCGGGGAGGTGGCCTCGCCGCAGGCCTGGCTGGCCCCGCCGCGG
>MTPE01000173.1 GCA_002011835.1 Desulfarculaceae bacterium JdFR-95
AGGACGCACCCAACCTGTACGTGGGGGTGCTGCTGGTGCGGGGGCGCTCGGCACCGCCTCCGGCAAAAGGTCCCGACCTGGGCCGGCCCCAGGTGCGCATCGGCTACCTGGAGCTGACCGTGGACGACCCCCAGGCCGGACTGGCGGTGAAGGTGACCCCCGAACGCCAGACCCTGCGGCCGGGGGAGACGGTGCGGGCGCAAGTGGAGGTGCACGACCGCACCGGCCAGCCGGTGCAGGCCCGGGTTACCTTCCTGGCCGTGGACCAGCGGGTGCTGGTGGCCGCGGGCGGGCGCGACAACTACGACCCCCGGCGCACCTTCTACCGGCCGCGGCCCCTGGCGGTGTGGACCGCCGACATGCGTACCCAGGTCCTGGGCCGGAGGCAATACGGCCTCAAGGGCGAGGCCGAGGCCGGCGGCGGCGGCCGGGGACAGGTGCTGCGCCGGCGCTTCCACCCCGCGGTGTACTGGCTGGCCCGGGGCCGGACCGACGCCCAGGGGCGCCTCGCGGTCAGCTTCCGCCTGCCCGACAGCCTCACCGCCTACCGTCTGGTGGCGGTGGCAGCCGACCGCAAGGGCGGCTTCGGCCTGGGCCGGGCATCGGTGCGGGCGCGGCGGCCCCTGCAGATGCTGTCGGCCCTGCCCCGCTTCGCCGTGCGGGGCGACCGCTTCAGCGCCCGGGTGGTGGTGCAGAACCTCACCTCCCAGGCGGGGCGGGTGGTGATCACCGCCCGGGGTGAGGGCCTGCGCCTGGTGGGCTCCCCCCGCCGGGAGATCGACCTGGCGCCGGGCCAGAGCCGGGCCGTGGGCTTCTCCGTGGAGGCGCTGCGGCCGGGCAAGGCCGCCCTCACCCTGCGGGCGCGCATGGGTGATCACCAGGACGCGGCCCGCTTCACCCTTCCGGTGCTGCCTGCCGTGGCCCTGACCCACGTGGCTGCGGCCGGCAGCCTGGACCCGACCCGGGGAGAGGACACCGCCCGGGTGCCCCTGAAGCTGCCCGCCCGCGCCCAGCCCGGCCGCGGGGGGCTGGTGGTCACGGTGGCGCCCTCACCCGCCGCGGCCCTGGGACCGCCGCTGCGCCTGCTGGCCTCCTACCCCTGGGACTGCCTGGAGCAGCGCATGGCCAAGGCCGCGGCCCTGGCCTGGCGCCACGCCATGGGCAAGGCCTGGGGACCGGCCCCCCGGCCCCGCGACCTGGCCCGGGCCCAGGAGCTGGTGGATACGGTGCCCGACTTCCAGACCGGCAGCGGGGGCCTGCGCTTCTGGCCCGGAGTGGGGCGCGCCGACCTCATGCTCACCGCCTTCGTGCTCACCGCCCTGGACCAGATGCGCCCCCTGGGGGTGAAGCCGCCGCCCGAGGTGGAGGACAAGGCCCTGGGCTACCTGGAGCGCAGCCTGCGCCTGCGCCCCCCGCCCGAGGCGGAGCAGATCGGCCGCCGCCTGGCCGAGGCCTTCGCCCTGCGCCTGCTGGCCCGGCACGGCCGCAAGGTGCGCGCCCTGGTCAGCGCCGCGGTGCAGCGGCGTGAGGGCCTGCCGCCCTTCGCCCTGGCCTGCCTCATGGAGGCGGCCCAGGCGGCGGAGCTGCCCGGCGTAAGCGAGGAGATCCTCCAGGAGCTCATGGCCACGGCCCAGGTGACCAGCCGCGGCTTCAGCTTCGCCGGTGTGGCCCCGGACCGGCTCAAGACCGTGATGGGCTCCACCCTGCGCGGCAACGCCATGGCCCTGTGGACCTTGAGCCGCCTGTGGCCCGGCTTCCCCCGCCTGGGCGCCCTGGCCGCCTGGGTGGCCCGGCGCCTGGCCGGTGAGCCCACCCTCTCCACCCAGGAGGCGGTGTTCGGGCTGTGGGCCCTTGAGTCCTACCTGGCCCGCGCCGGCCGGGGAGAGGTGGAGGTGGCGGTGGAGCTGGCCGGACGCGAACTGGCCCGGCGGCGCTTCGCCAGTGCGGGGGAGACGCCCCTGCAGGTGGAGGTGGGCCGCGCTCTTCTGACCCCGGGCCGGACCCAGGAGGTGACCCTATACGCCCAGGGCCGGGGACGGCCCTTCTGGGTGGTGCGGCTGGACTACGCCCCCCAGCGGCCGCCACAGAAGCCAGCCAACGCCGGCTTCACCCTGGACCGGATCTACCAGCCCGCCAACCCCGCCCTGGGCCAGGAGGTGACCTGCCTGCTCACGGTGATGGTGCCCGACACCCGCCACCACGTGGTGGTGTTCGACCCCTTCCCCGCCGGCCTGGAGCCGGTGGACGCGGCCAAGGGCCGGCCGGTGGGCGCCCTGCCCGAGGAGCGCATGGTCTGGCGCTGGAGTGAGCTGCGTAAGGATGGGTTGATGCTCTACGCCCCGCGCCTGGAGCCGGGCATATACACCTTCCGCTACCGTCTGCGCGCGGTGGCGCCGGGGGGGTTCGTGGCCCGGCCGGGGAGGGTTTTAGAGATGTACGCCCCGGAGACGTTCGGGCGTACCGGAGCCGGGAGACTGGTGGTCCGTTAGCACCACACGACCCAAGCCAAACAGACTATAGCGATGGCCGCCCCGGAGACGTTCGGGCGTAGGGGCCTGCGGACACCACAGCGAATCTGGGGATGCGCCCCCCGCGGCCCGCGCCGCACGGCCGG
>MTPE01000481.1 GCA_002011835.1 Desulfarculaceae bacterium JdFR-95
CCCGCCCCTCTCTTTCCGAGGGGCAGGCCGCCGCTATCGCGTAGTTGCTTGACAGGTATCGGCGAGGGGCCTCGCCTAGGCGCTCTTGATCTCCACCTTGGTGGGGGTCTCCTTGGCCGCCTTGGGCAGGGTGATGGTCAGCACCCCGTCCTTGTGCACGGCGCTCAGGCCCGCGCGATCCACCTCCACCGGCAGGCGGAAGGACCGCTGGAACTTGCCCCAGCGCCGCTCCACCAGGTGGTAGTTGCCCTTCTTCTCCTCGTTCTCCTCCTTCTTCTCGCCCTTGATGGTCAGCACGTCGCCGGTGAGGGTAACCTCGATGTCCTCCGGCTTGAGGCCGGGCACCTCGGCCTTGACCTCGATGGCCTCGTCGGTCTCCCTCACGTCCACCGAAGGCACGAACAGGCGCTCCTCACGCCAGGCAGCGGGAAGCTCGCTGCCGTCCCAGAGCCGGGAGAACAGGCTGTCGAGGTCCCTCTTGATCCTGTCAAGCGTCTGCGCTCCGACATAGGGAACCAGCTCGAACATGGCCTACCTCCTTGCTCGTGGGATTTGCTCTCTTTCTGCCCAAAAGTTAAACAGCCGCGGGCCGGATGCAAGGGGTGTTGACCCCCTTGGGAGGGGGTTGTAGCCTGATTCTTGACGGGTGTCGAAACAGTGATTACAGGTGCCACAAACCAGGGTGACGCCTCGGGAGGTGGGGGCGGGCACCCGGAGACGAGGAGTGGCCTGTGGAGAAACACCACAAATTTTCCATCTGGTACGTATTGTTGGGGATCTGGTTCGTCCTCATCCTCAACAACATCATCTATCGGTCCATCGGACCCACCAACATCCCCTACAGCGAGTTCCTGAGCAAGCTGCGCGAGGACAAGATAAAGGAGATCGCGGTGGGGGAGAAGGTGATCACCGGCGTCATGATCCACCAGGGCCGGGAGATCCCCTTCCGCACCGTGCGGGTGGAGCCGGAGCTGGCCAAGGAGCTGGCCGGACACAAGGTGATCTTCCGGGGTGAGGTGGAGAGCACCTTCTTCCGCAACCTGATCTCCTGGATGATCCCCATATTCCTCTTCCTGGGGGTGTGGTGGTTGATGATCCGGCGCATGGGCCCGGGGGTGGGGGTGATGCAGTTCGGCTCCCGGGCCAAGGTCCACGCCGAGCAGGACGTGCCCACCCGCTTCGACGACGTGGCCGGGGTGGACGAAGCCAAGCAGGAGCTCAAGGACATCGTGAGCTTCCTGCGGGAGCCCGAACGCTACGCCCGCCTAGGGGGACGCATGCCCAAGGGCGTGCTGCTGGTGGGCCCGCCCGGCACGGGCAAGACCCTGTTGGCCCGGGCCGTGGCGGGCGAGGCCGGGGTGCCCTTCTTCTCCATCAGCGGCTCGGAGTTCGTGGAGCTGTTCGTGGGCGTGGGCGCGGCGCGGGTGCGCGAGCTGTTCTCCCAGGCGCGGGAGAAGGCCCCCTGCATCATCTTNATCGACGAGATCGACGCCNTGGGCAAGGCCCGCGGCCTCAGCCCCATGGCCGGCCACGACGAGCGCGAACAGACCCTGCAGCAGCTTCTGGTGGAGATGGACGGCTTCGATCCCCGGGTGGGCGTGATCATCATGGCCGCCACCAACCGGCCCGAGATTCTGGACCCCGCCCTGCTGCGCGCCGGGCGCTTCGACCGCCAGATACTGGTGGACAAGCCCGACCTCAACGGGCGCATCGCCATCCTCAAGGTACACGCCCGCCGCCTGCAGTTGGCCGACGACGTGGACCTGGAGGTGCTGGCCCAGCGCACCCCGGGGCTGTCGGGCGCGGACCTGGAGAACATCCTCAATGAAGGGGCGCTGTTGGCCGCCCGCGCCGGCCGCGAGAAGGTGACCATGGCCGACCTGGAGGAGGCGGTGGACCGCATCATCGGCGGCCTGGAGAAGAAGAACCGGGTGATCAACCCGGAGGAGAAGCGGCGGGTGGCCTACCACGAGACCGGCCACGCCCTGGTGGCGGCCTACACCCCCCAGACCGACAAGGTACACAAGATCAGCATCATCCCCCGGGGCATCGCCGCTCTGGGCTACACCGAGCAGCGTCCCACCGAGGACCGCTACCTCATGTCCAAGTCCGAGCTGCTGGGGCGGCTGGACGTGTTGTTGGGCGGGCGGGTGGCCGAGCAGATCGTGTTCGGCGAGGTGTCCACCGGCGCGGCCAACGACCTGCAGCGGGCCACGGACATGGCCCGGGCCATGCTCACCCAGTACGGCATGGGCGAGACCCTGGGCCCGGTGACCTACGTGCGGCGCAGTCAGCCNTTGTTCCTGCCCACCGACAGCGCCTACCTGCCCCCGGCCCAGGAATACTCCGAGGCCACCGCCGCGGCCCTGGACGCGGAGCTGCGCAAGCTGCTGGAGGAGCGCGAGGCGCGGGTGCGCGGGGTGCTGGAGGAACACCGGGATCAGTTGGAGCAGGTGGCCCAGGCCCTGCTCCAGAAGGAGGTGCTGGAGGGCGCGGAGTTCTACCGTATGCTGGGCCTGGAGGTGAAAGAGGGCTCCTGAGGTTTCGCGGAGCTGATACAAGGCGCCCCCACCCCGCCCCTCTGCACGGACCATCGGTCCGTGCAGA
>MTPE01000251.1 GCA_002011835.1 Desulfarculaceae bacterium JdFR-95
GCCGCTGATCAGGGCGATCACCTCCTTGAACCCGCCGCTGTCGGTGGGATGCGAGGAGAGGATCTCGGTCTTCCAGCCCTGGCGCTCGGCCATACGCAGGTACATGCGCAACAGGTCGGCCGCGAACAGGGCCGCCTCCTCGCCCCCGGTGCCGGCGCGGATCTCCAGGATCACGTTCTTGTCGTCGTTGGGATCGCGCGGCAACAGAAGACGCTTGATCTCCTCCTCCAGCGCGGCCAGGCGCGCGCGGCCTTCCTCCACCTCGGCCGCGGCCAGCTCGGCCAGCTCACGGTCCTCGTCGTCCATCAGCTCCCGGTTCTCGGCCAGTTGGCGCTCGGTCTCCCGATAGGCGCGATAGGCCTCCACCAGAGGAGAGAGCTCGGCGTGCTCCTTGGCCGTCTTCTGGTAGCGCTCGCCGTCGGCCAGCACCGCAGGGTCGGCCAGCATCTTCTCCAGCTCCACCAGGCGCTCCTCCACCTGGGCCAGCTTGTCCAGCACCTTGTCACTCAAAGCCATGACCACACCATCCCGGCTCGGGGGGTTCGCAGAAGCAANGGAGAGGGACGAAGGGGTGTCAGCCGGGCTAGAGGAAGCCGGCTCCAGGAAGGATCACCCTCACAGCACGCACAGGCTGGCCTCCTGATCCGCAGCGGTGTCCACCGCGGCCTTGAGCGCGGCCAGGGCGATCTCCAGTTGCTCGTCGCTGGGCTCGCGGGTGGTGAGCCGCTGGAGCTGCAGACCCGGCCACAGGACCACCCCCCAGATGCCACGCCCGCCCTTGCGCCCGGCCAGGCGGATCACCTCGTAGGACACCCCTGCGATGGGCAGCATGAGCAGGATCTTGAGCCCGATCTGGGACAACTGGTTCAGCCAGGCGCTCTCCGCCAGCCGCGGCAAGAGGGGAAACACCGTGGCGAACACCAGGATGGACACCACCAGCACCACCAGGAGAAAGGCGGTGCCGCAGCGGGGATGCAACCGCGAGAAGCGCCGCGCCCGCTCCACGGTGAGAGGCTCACCCGCCTCGAAACAGTAGATGCTCTTGTGCTCCGCGCCGTGATACTCGAACACCCGGCGCACCTCGCCCAGAAGCGAGATGAGCCACAGGTAGGCCACGAAGAAACCCACCTTGAGCAGACCGTCCACCAGGTGGAAGAAAAGGCTCTGGGAGTCGAAGCCCTGCCACCTCCCCAACCACCAGGAGATCAGGTGCGGCAGGGCCACGAACAAACCCAACCCCGCCGCCAAGGCGGCCAACATGGTGAGCGCCAGGGTCCAGCTCCCCAGCTCCTCGCCCTCCTCTTCCAAGACCTGACGGGCGGAAAAGGCCAGGGCCTTGAACCCCTCCACCAGGGTCTCGCCCAGGATCACCGGACCCCGCACCAGCGGCCAGCCCAAAAAGGGCCAGCGCTCGGACAAAGGNCGAAAGGGATCGTTCTTGAGCACGATCCCGCCACCGGGACGGCGCACCGCCACGCACAGCCGCCGAGGGGCCTTCATCATCACCCCCTCGATGACCGCCTGGCCTCCCACCGTCACCGGGGACAAGGCCGCCTCCCTTCCGGTCTACTCCTTGTCCGCACCGGCCGGACCCAACACCTCGGCCCGGGCCAGACGTTCGGCCTCCAACTCCTCGGCCTTGCTCTTGAACTCCTCGATGTGGGAGTACTTCTTGTAGAAACGCTCCACCCGGCCCGCCGAGTCCACCAGCTTCTGCTTGCCCGTGAAAAAGGGATGACAAGCCGAGCAGATCTCCACCTTGATCTCGTCCTTGGTGGAGCCGCTGATGAACTCGTTGCCACAGGCGCAGCGCACCGTCACTTCCTTGAACTCGGGATGAATGTCCGGCTTCATGTCCCGCGTCTCCTCACTGTGGCCAAAACCTCATGACCGCCAAGTATATCCCCCCAGACCAGACCTGCAACCCCCCAATCGCACTAGTGTACCGTGTCCTCCTCCGTGGGCAACAGCCCCTGGCGCAACGCCTCCCACAAACTCACCTCCTGCACCTGGAACATGCCCTGCTCCAGCCACACCTCCAGCTCCTCCGGGGACAGCCCCACCTCCTCCGGCAAGGGCTGCACCACCTCCTCACCGCGCTTCTTCATGGCCTCTCCCCTTGCCTCGCCCTTGTCATGCCCGCCATGGGCCGGGCTGCCTCCTACCTTCACCTCACGGACTCGAGGAATTCCTGGTCGTCCTTCGCCCCACCATCACCATGAAGGCGGTCAACGCCGCCGCGCCCGAAAATGAACCCTCACCCTCCGAACTAGCCCCCTTGGTACTTGGCGCGCCTCCTTGGTATGGGCGATCTGCTCCAGCCTCACCGACTCATGGACTCGAGGAACTCTTGATTGTTTTTCGTGCCCGCCATTGCTGTAGCAGAACCAACCACAGGCACGACACCCGCGCCTCGCCACTCACCATACCGCCTCTCATACCTCCTGGCCTTACCGCCCGGGAGCGGGCCTCGGGTTACCGACTCATGGATTCGAGGAACTCCTGGTTGTTTTTCGCCCCCGCCATTGCTGTAGCAGAACCAACCACAGGCACGACACCCGCCCCTCTACTCTCACCACCCGCCTCTCATGCCTCCTGGCC
>MTPE01000393.1 GCA_002011835.1 Desulfarculaceae bacterium JdFR-95
CCCAGGTAAGGCCATGGCCGGATGGCCATGGCCCCTTTGGCAAAGGGGCCGGCCCTTACAGGGCCGGCCTTGCCTGGGGGGCGGGCGGGGGCCCTACAGCGCCGCGCCCACCTGCTCGCCCTGGGCGATGGCCTGCAACACCGTGGCCGGCCCGGCCGCGTCACCCGCCAAGTGTACCTCCAGGCCCCGGGCCTTCAGCTCCGCGGCCAGAGCGTCCTCGGCCACCGCACCCGTGGCCAGGATCACGGTCTCGGCCGGGATCAGCTCCTCGCCCGCCTCCCCCCGCAGGCGCACCCCACTCTCCTCGATGGCCAGCACCTCCACCCCGGTGCGGGTGCGCACGCCATAGCGCTTCAGCTTGCCCAACACCACCCAGCGTGTGGAGCGGCCGATGCCGCCGCCCAGCTTGGGCAGGACCTCCAGCACCGTGACCAGGTGGCTGCCCTGCGCTACCAGACGGTCGATCACCTCCGGGGCCTCGGCCCGGAACAGGGTGAGGAAGTGTACCTGCTCCGGCGTCAGCGCCCCTCGCCGGGCCACATACAAGGCCACGTCCAGGCCCACCGCCCCGCCGCCGATCACCACCACCCGACCCCGGGGCAGAACCTGGCCGCGCAGCACCTCCCAGGCCTGGTGTACGTGGGGCAGATCCACTCCGGGTATGTCGGGCCGCGCCGGCCGGGCGCCGGTGGCCACCACCACCGCCTCGGGCTGCAGGGCGGCCACGTCCTCGGCCCCGGCGCGAATCCCCAGGCTCACCTTCACCCCCGCCTCGGCCAGGGCCGCGGCGAAGAACCGGCCCAGGCGGCCGAAGTCGGGCTTTTCCACCGCCGCGTGCCACCAGCCCGGTTGTCCGCCCAGGCTGGGCGCGGCCTCCAGCAGGGTCACCCGGTGGCCCCGCCGCGCCGCGGTGAGCGCGGCCTGGCAGCCGGCCGGACCGCCTCCCACCACCACGATGCGCCGCGGCCTCTGGGCCAGCGGGGGTGCGGGCTCGGCCTCGTGGCCGGTGCGGGGGTTGGCCAGGCAACCCACCGGCTGCATCTGGGTTATGGCGTCGAAGCAGCCCTGGTTGCAGGACACGCAGGGGCGGATCAGGTCGCTGCGGCCGGCCTGGGCCTTGGCCGGCAGCCTGGGGTCGGCCAGCAGCGGCCGGGCCATGCACACCAGGTCGGCGTCGCCCCGGGCCAGCACCTCCTCGGCCAGCTCCGGGGTGTGGATGCGATTGGAGGCACACACCGGCACCGACACCGCCTGGCGGATGCCCCGGGCCAGGTAGGTGAGTCCGGCCGGGGGCACCTCGGCCGTGAGCTGGGGCACCCTGGTCTCGTGCCAGCCGCCGGTGACGTTGATCAGGTCCACCCCCGCCTCGGCGCAGGCGCGGGCGAAGAGGGCCGCCTCCTGGTTGGTGTGCGAGCCGGGCACGAAGTCGTTGCCCGCCAGGCGGATGCCCACGCAGAACTCCGGCCCCACCGCCTGGCGCACCTTGGCGATCACCTCCAGGCCGAAGCGCATGCGGTTCTCCAGCGAGCCGCCGTATTCGTCGCGGCGCTGGTTGGTCTTGGGGGAGAGGAACTGCGAGATCAGGTAGCCGGCCGAACCCAGGATCTCCACCATGTCGAAGCCGGCCTCCTGGGCGCGGCGGGCCGCGGCGGCGAACTGCTCCTGCACCTCAGTGATCTCCTCCCGGGTCATCTCGCGGGCCTCCTCGCGGGTGAAGGCCGAGACGTGGGTGGAGGCGCTGATGGCCTGGGCGCCGATGAGCATGCGGTGGCTGTAGGCGCCGGCGTGGTAGAGCTGGGCGCCTATGGCCGCGCCGTGGGCGTGGACCGCATCGGTGAGCCGGCGTAAGCCCTCCTGATCGGCGTCCTCCTGCAGGGAGACGAAGATGGGCCCGCCGGCCAGCGGCCCGATGGTGCAGCCGCCCACGATGATCAGGCCCACTCCCCCGGCCGCACGTTCGGCGTAGAAGGACACCAGCTGGTCCGTGACCCGGCCGCCGGGGGTGTAGTTCAGGTGCATGGCCGGCATCACGATACGGCTGCGCAGCTCCAGGTTCCTGATGCGTAAAGGGGAGAACAGAAGCGGGTAGTGACTCATGGCGGTCTCTCCAGGCTAGTAGGGCATAGGCGGGCGCGACAGACTACCTCCATAGCCCGAATCAGCCCGCCTGGCAAGGGGGTTTTAGCGCCGCGGCCGGCCTTTGGCTGCGGGACGCCGTACCACCCGGAAGGCGCGTATCCAGCCGCGGTCCTTGAGCTCGCGGCCGCGAGAGAGGGCGGCCTGCACATTGGGGAAGGGCCCCAGCAGCACCCGCTGCCAGGTGCGTCCCGCAGGGTCGCGCCACGCCTCCAGGCGAGCGCTTATCCCCAGTCGGCGCCAGTTGGCCAGCTCGCGCCGGGCCAGGCGGGCCCGGCGGTAGGTGGCCACCTGCAGGTAGTAGCCCGGCGCCGGGGTGGCGGCACGCTTGGCCAGGGGAGGAGAGGGCTCGGCCGCGGGGGGAGGGGGCTTTTGCGCCGGGGGCCGAGCCCGCTTGCCGGTTGGTCCGGCGCGGGCCAGCTCGTCCAGGGCGCGGCGGGCCTCGGCCAGGGAGGGGTCCAG
>MTPE01000026.1 GCA_002011835.1 Desulfarculaceae bacterium JdFR-95
ATGGTTTCGCGCGGGGGGCGGGGCGGGCGCGGAGGGCGGACGCGACCCTAGCGAAGCAGATCGGGCCAGAAGAGCTGGTGCCCCCCGGCGCGGTACTGGGCGATGATCCTCTGTCCCTCCGGTGAACACACCCAGTCGGCTAAGGCCCGCGCAGCCTGGAGCTTCACCCGGGGGCACCTCTGGGGGTTGACCACGATCACCGAATAGGGATTCTCCAAGAGTTCGCCCTTGGCAAAGAGCACCTTGAGGGCCAGCTTGCCCTTGCTGCGGTACTTGTAGAAGGTGCCCAGGTCGGTGAGGGTATAGGCCCCCATCTGTCCGGCCATGGTGAGCACCGCGCCCATGCCCTGGCCCACCTCGCGGTAGTCGGGCCAGTGGGGCTTGATCCCGGCGGCGGCCCACAGAGAGAGCTCCTTGACGTGGGTACCGGAGCGGTCGCCGCGGGAGAGGAAGGGGGCCTGTTTGTCGGCGATGCGGCGCATGGCGTCGGTGAGGTCACGGGCCTGGCCCACCAGGGCGGGGTCGTTGGGCGGTCCCACGATGGCGAAGTAGTTGTGCATGAAGCGGCGGCGTTCGATGCCGTAGCCCTGGGCCACGAACTGTTTCTCCAGCTTGGGCGCGTGGACCATGACCAGGTCCACGTCGCAACGCCGAGCCAGGGTGAGGGCCTTGCCCGTACCCACCGCGATCACGTCCACCTTGATGCCGGTGCGTTTCTCGAACGGCGGCAGCAGCACCTTGAGCAGGCCGCTGTTCTCGGTACTGGTAGTGGTGGCCAGGCGCAGGCGCGTGGCCGCCGATACCCCCGAGGCACACGAGAGCAGAATCAGGATCACGGCAAGCAGTTTTCGCATCGTCATCACACCTCTTCCTTGGTTTCCGTCATCCTTCCCAAGCTATCTCGCCCATGGGGGTGGTGTCGTAGCCCCCCAGTTCCTCCACGGCGCGGCGGAAATCTGGGGACTGCAGGGTCTTCAGTAGGATCTGCACCCTGGGGTCGTCCCAGAACTCCAGGGGGATGCACAGGTCGTAGCGTTCGGTCATCAGGGGTATGAAGTCCAGGCCCAGGGCGCGGGCCGCAGCCAGGATGCCCAGGCCGGCGTCCGCCCCGCCCGCCAGTACGGCCACGGCCACGGCCATGTGGGTGTATTCGTGGTGGTCGTAGCCGCGGATGCGGGCGGGGTCGATGCCGGCCTGTTTCAGGTGGTGGTCCAGGAGTACACGGGTGCCGGAGCCGGGCTGGCGGTTGACGAAGACCACATCTTCACGGGCCAGGTCGGCGATGCCCTGGATGCCTTTGGGGTTGCCGGGTTTGACCATCAGGCCCTGCTGGCGGAGGGCCAGGGTGACCAGCCGGGCGGGACGGTCCTTGAGGTAGCGTTTNACATAGCTCACGTTGTAGTCGCCGGTNTCCGGGTCCAGCAGGTGGGTTCCGCCCAGGTGGCAGCGGCCGGCGGCGATGGCCATGAGCCCGGCCAGGGAACCCAGGTGGGAAGACGAGACCCGTACCCAGGGCGCAGCGCGTTTCATGTGGTCGGCCAGCAGGTCCAGGGTCACGTCGTGGCTGCCCACGATNACCAGGGTGTGGTCCAGTGCCTCGGGAGGGACCAAAAGTTCCGCGGGTGCGGGGACGCCTTCCTCCAGGCCTTCTTGGTGGGGGGGTATGGCCAGGATGCCGTCGGCGCGGGTGAGGGAGGTGATGGTGCCGGCGCCGCGCTTGAGGGGAGTGGCCACCACCTTGTCGCCCACCCGGCCCAGGTGCACGCGGATCAGTTCCTCCTGGCCCAGGCGGGAGGCCAGACGGCGCGCGGGTATGGCCGGGACCGTGGGTCGGCGGGAGGGTTGGCGTCCCTGCATCAGCTCCAGGGCAGGGCGCAGGAGGCGGTCGAAGCAGACCCAGGCCGAGACGGGGTAGCCCGGAGTGCCGGCCACGGGGCGGTCTTGCACCCGGGCCAGGATGCTGGGCTTGCCGGGCATGACCGCCACGCCGTGCACCAACACCTCGCCCAGTTCGGCCAGGACCTGGGCGGTGTAGTCGCGGGAGCCGGCCGAGGCCCCGGCGTTGAGCAGTACCAGGTGCATGCCTGCGGCCAGGGCTTCCTCCACCGCGGCCCGGATCTGTTCGGGCCGGTCGGGCACGGGGTCGTAGATCACGGCCTCGCCGCCGGCCTCGCGCACCAAGCTGGCCAGGAACAGGGAGTTGGTCTCCAGGATACGTCCGGGCGGGGGGGGCTGTTTGGGGCCGCGGCGCCAGTCCACCAGCTCGCCGCCGGTGGGGATCACCGCCACCTGGGGCCGGCAGAGCACCTCCACCTGGAACACCCCGGCCATGGCCAGGGCGGTGAGTTCGGCCGCGCCCAGACGCTGGTGGTGGGCCAGGAGCATCTCGCCGGCCACGATGTCCTCGCCCACCCGGCGCACGTGCTGCCAGGGGAAGGCCGGGGCCCTGAGTTCCACGGTGTGGGGGTCGGGTTGGTGCACCTGCTCGATCATCACCACCGCGTCGGCGCTTTCGGGCAGGGCCTGGCCGGTGTTGACCATCTGCACCGGGCCTCCCAGCTCCAGGCGCACCGGCCGTTCCTCACTGGCGCCGAAG
>MTPE01000160.1 GCA_002011835.1 Desulfarculaceae bacterium JdFR-95
GCCAGGGCCTCGCGGTAGCGACCAGTCCGCATCAGGAGCAGGGCCATCTCCCGCCGCGCCCGGACGGCGTCCACCTGGGCGGCGGCTTCGAGCTGGGCCAGGGCCTGGGCGGTCTGCTTGTCCCGCAGGTATAGGAAGGCNAGCTCGAAACGCAGAAAACCCAGGCGCCGGGGCGCNCGGGCCAGTTGAGCCTTGGCATAGGCGATGGCCTCCTGGCGGCGGCCCAGACGCTCCAGGAGGTTCAGCCGCAGAGTTATGAAGCGGGGATCGTCAGGGGCCAAGGCCAAGGCCCGATCCAGGTTGGCCAAGGCGCGGGCGTAGTTCCCATCCAGAAAGTCGAAGCGAGCTTCGGTGTAGTAATCCTGGGCCGTTTGGGCCCGCGCCGGTGTGGGCATCAGAAGGCACAGGGCCAGCAGCCACCCCCATACCACCAGCGCTGCCCCAGATACGAGCCGGGCCCTTGTCGCGAGAGGATGTCGCAACGCCTTCTCACCCCCAAAGAGCGGCTCACCACATGGGCTTCCAACGTACTGCGAGCTGCATCAATTCACTACAGCGCTGCCACCAGGTCCCGCTGACCCCTCTCCGGCACATGCACCGAAGAAGTGGAAGCATCATAACACAAAGTAAGCAAAAATGGGGATGTTTTGCCGAACCCCTGCGGCGTGGGTCGGCGAACTCGCCCCTCTGGCGGCCGCGCCGGCGGTTACTCGCTGTAGCGAGTCCGTATCAAGCTGATCACGTCGTAAACCGCGAAGAACGCCTCCACCACTGCGGGGTCGAACTGGCGCCCGCGTTCCTGCTCAATGNTGTCCAGGACCTTCTCCTCTGGCCAGGGGTCCTTATACACGCGAGGGGAGATGAGGGCGTCATAGACATCGGCCAGGGCAGTGATCCGAGCGCTGATGGGGACCTCCTCGCCCTTCTTGCCGGGTCCCAGCTCCACCTCCGGGGCGTGCAAGTCTGGTATGTGGCCGGGGTAGCCCTTGCCGTCGTAGCGCTCGTGGTGGTTGAGGGCGATGTCACGGGCCAGGCGGTCCAGCTCGGAGACCGGAGTGCCAAAGAGACGGGCTCCGTGTACGGTGTGATACTTGATGACCTGGAACTCCTCTGGGGTGAGGCGGCCGGGTTTCTTGAGGATGGTGTCGCTGATGGCCACCTTGCCCACGTCGTGCAACATGGCCGCCACCCGGATGAGATCCTTTTGTTTCTGTATCTCATCCTGGGCCAAGCCCTGTTCTTTGGCCCAATGCTGATAGATCTCGGCCGCGTAGCTGCCCACGCGGTTGACGTGGGCCCCGGTCTCGGTGGGGTCCCGCAGTTGGGCCATGCGGATGGTACGCAGGATCAGTTCGCGCGTGATGGCGGCGCGCTCCACGGCCATGGCCGCCTGGTTGCCGTAGAAAGTGGCCAACATGCGGTCGGCCTCGCTGAAGGGCACTACCTCCCCCTCGCCGTCCAGGGCGTTGATCACCTCCAGCACGCCCACGATGTTGCCGCTGGAGGTGGTCAGGGGCACCACCAGCATGGAACGCGTGCGATAGCCCGAAGACTGATCGAAGCTGCGGTTGAACTGGTAGGGCTTGTCCGCCGGTATCTGGTAGACGTCCTCCAGATTGAGGGTCTGGCCGGTCTTGGCAACATAGCCGGCCAGGGAGGTTTCGTCGATGGGGATCTCGGCTCCCACGTATTGCAGCTCGTGGCTGGGCTGGTCGGGAAAGAGGCGGTCGTTCTGCACGTAGGTGAAGCGCAGGCGGTCGCCGTCCACCAGGAACACCGAACCGCTCTCCGCCCGCAGCAGGCGGCGGGCGTCGGAGAGGATGCGGGTGAGCAGGTAATCCAGGTCGTGGGTCGAGAGCAGGTCACCGGTGATGGACAGTACCTCACGCAACATCTCGAAACTTACTTCACCGGTGTGGGNCATNACTTCTTCACCCTCGGCCGGAATGACGAAGCGGACGCTGCCTTGGCCAGCGAACGGGTCTCAGGGCAGGATCAAGAAATCAAAAACAGCGTACCACCGAAGCTTATTTGATTTTAAGGCCCTGGGGGCATCCATAGCAACCGCAATCGGCCGGGAGGGGAAAAAGGTGGATCGGGGTTGCTCAGCCTCGGTCACGAGGTGAGGTCAGCAGGGAAGTGAATTCTGGCAGAGGCAGGGGCGGCGCCACCAGGTAGCCCTGCATCTGCTGACAGCCACGCTGGCGCAGGAACTCCTTCTGGGCCTCGTTCTCCACCCCTTCGGCCACCAGGGTCAGCTCCAGGTTGCGGCCCAGGTCGATGATGCCGGTGACGATGGCCGCGTCGCCGGGATCGTGGGGCAGGCCGCGTATGAAGGAGCGGTCGATCTTGAGCACGTCCAGGGAGAACTGTTTGAGGTAGTTGAGGGAGGAGTATCCGGTGCCGAAGTCGTCCAGGGCCAGGCGCAGCCCCATCTGACGCAGGGCGGTCATGGTGGCGATGGCGCCCTCCACATTGTGCATCACCGCGCTCTCGGTCATCTCCAGCTCCAGGCAGTGGGGCGGCAAGCCGGTGGCGGCCAGGGCGCTATCCACCATGGGTACCACGTCGTGCTGCCACAGAAGCTGGCGGG
>MTPE01000440.1 GCA_002011835.1 Desulfarculaceae bacterium JdFR-95
CGAGGGAGAAGGATAGGGTGAGGCAGGCGCCGGTACTGACGGTGTGGGAGGGACGGCGGGAAGGATACCGTCCCGCCGCCGACGAGCGGGTGGTGAGCCTGGCCGAGCTGTATGGCTGGCTCACCTCCGGCCGCTTGCTGCATCACCTGGGGCGTTACCAGCGAGTGACCCTGGTGCTGCCCCGCCTGGAGAGCTGTCCCCGGCCCTTGTTCCTGGCCTTGCTCCTGCGCCTGCTGAGCCGGGGGCGGGTGGAGCTGCGTGACCGGCTGGGCCGCACGGTGGTGCTCACCGGGGCCGAGCTGGCCCGGCGCCTGGGGCGCCTGCTGCGTGATTGCCGCGACCTGCCGGGCCTGTTGCGCTGGGTGCGCCGCTGCCTGGCGCCCCTGGAGACGCCCCCTCTTGCCAAGCCGGCGCCGGCCTGGGATCGCCCTCCCCTCTACCTGCGTACCGACCTCTGGGAGGAGGTGGTGGCGGGAGGCTCGGTGGCCCACACTGCGGGGGTGGTGAACAACCTGGGGCGCTTCCTGCCCCTGCCGGTGGTGGCCAGCAGCGGCCCCCTGCCCTTGCTGGACCCTGACCTGGAGGTGCATCTGATCCCCCCGGGGCCGCGCTTCCGCGACTTCCGCGACCTGCCCGACCTGTACTACAACCGCACCCTGCTGCAGGAGCTGCCCCATCGCCTGGGACGGCGNCGGCCAGGTTTCATCTACCAGCGCTACAGTGCGGGCAACTTCACCGGCCTGCACCTGGCCCGGTCCTGGGGGGTGCCCCTGGTGCTGGAGTACAACGGCTCGGCGCTGTGGATCGCCCGGCACTGGGGGTTCGGGGTCAGCTGGCCCGCCCTGCTGGAGCGCATCGAGCTGGCCGACCTGCGGGGCGCAGACCTGGTGGTGGTGGTCAGCCGTGCCTCGGCCGAGGAGGTGGTGGGGCGGGGCGTGGCACAGGAGCGGGTATTGGTCAACCCCAACGGGGTGGACCTGGAGCGCTACTCCCCCCGGGTGGACGGTTCCGCGGTGCGCCGGCGCTACGGCCTGGAGGGCAAGACCGTGATCGGCTTCATCGGCACCTTCGGTCCCTGGCACGGGGCCGAGGTCCTGGCGCGGGCCTTCGCGCGCATGCTGGAGCAGCGGCCGGAGCTGCGGGCCTCCTGCCGCCTGCTCATGGTGGGGGACGGGCTGACCCGGCCGCGGGCACAGGAGATCCTCATTCGGGCCGGGCTGGCGGAGGCGGCCGTGTTCACCGGGCTGCTTCCCCAGACAGAAGGTCCCCGTCACCTGGCGGCCTGTGACATCCTGGTCTCGCCCCACGTGCCCAACCCGGACGGCACCCCTTTCTTCGGCTCGCCCACCAAGGTCTTCGAGTACATGGCCATGGGCCGGCCCATCCTGGCCTCGCGCCTGGGCCAGATCGGCGAGGTCCTGGAGCACGGCCACACCGCCTGGCTGGTGCCTCCGGGAGACCATGAGGCCCTGGCCCGGGGTATCCTGCATCTGCTGGACAACCCGGAGCTGGCCGCCCGCCTGGCCGCGGCCGCCCGGGCCCGGGCCGAGGAGCGCCACGGCTGGCCGGCCCACACCCGGCGCATCGTGGAGCGCCTGCGGGAGCTGGCAGGATGATATTGCCCCTGGAAGTGCTGCGCGCCCTGGCTCTCCGGCCCCGGTCGGTGCTGGAGACCGCGGCGCAGGTGGTGCCCTTCCGCCTGCGCTCGGCCCGCCTGCGCCGCCGCGACCGCCTCCGCCCCACCTACCACCTCCGCCCCCTGCCGGGACGCCTGCAGCGCCATCTCACCCCCCTGCCCCCGGCCTGTCTGGAGCCGCTGGCGCCCATGCTGGCCGAGCTCTGCCGCCACTACCTGGCCCACCGCTTCAACCTGCTGGGCTCGGGGTGGCTGCCGGTGCACTACGGCGCGGACAGCCCCGGCCTGGAGGGCCACCGCTATCCCCCCGGACCCGCGGTGGACCCCGACCCCCAGGGGCGCTGGCTGGCGGGCCGGGTCTCACCTCCCAACCTGCCCGAGGCATGTCGCATCTGGACCCTGGTCAGCCCCGGCTACCAGCCCATAGACTGGCACCGGGACTTCAAGTCCGGCTTCCGCTGGAACCCGCTCACCTGGTATCAGGACGTCACCTACGGCGACCAGCCCGGGGCGGACGTGAAGCTGCCCTGGGAGCTGGCCCGCTGCCAGCACCTGCCTCATCTGGCCCTGGCCTATACCCTGGCCCGGGCCGGCCACCCCGGCCTGGAGGAGCCGGAGGTGTACCTGCGCGAGTTCCGCGACCAGGTGCTGGACTTCCTGGCCACCAACCCGCCGCGTATGGGGGTGAACTGGGCCTGCGCCATGGAGGTGGCCCTGCGGGTGGTCTCCTGGCTGGTGGCCCGGGATCTGTTCCTGGCCGCGGGCGCCGAGCTGGACCCCCCCTTCGAGAGCCTGCTGCTGCGGGCGGTGTACGAGCACGCCTGGCACCTGTCCCACAACCTGGAGTGGATCTGGGAGCTCAAGGGCAATCACTACCTGGCCGACGTGGCCGGGCTCTTTTTCGCCGCCGCCTACCTGCCCCCCGGCCCGGAGAGCGACGCCTGGCTGGCCCTGGG
>MTPE01000328.1 GCA_002011835.1 Desulfarculaceae bacterium JdFR-95
GGCGGGGCGCTGCGTCATGCGGGCGCTGGCCGTGCCCCTGCCTGAGGTTTGGGCTATACTCCCAGGCAGAGATACACTCTACACGGAAAGGGATTGCCTATGCCGCCTGTGATCCTGTCCCGCAAGGTGGGGGAGCTGGAGGTGCTCACCTACCTGGTGTACTGCCTCCAGAGCAGGGAAGGGGTGATCATCGACCCGGCGGGCGAGCCCGAGGCCTTGGTCGCCTGGATGGAGGAGCGGGGGGTAGAGTTGCGTTACCTGCTGGCTACGCATGGACATCCAGACCACGTGTTGGGAGCGGCGCGCTTGCGGGAGCTGACCGGTGCACCCTTGGCCCTGCACCGGGCGGACCGGGAGTTCTTCACTGGCGAGGAAGGCCGGCGGGTGGCGGCGGAGGAGCTGGGGTTGCCTTTGGAGCTGGAGGCGGACGTGGTTCTGGAGGACGGCCAGCGCCTGGCGGTGGGCGAGCTGGAGGTGGAGGTGATCCACACGCCGGGTCACACGCCGGGGTCGGTGTGCTACCTGGTGGAGGGCAACCTGTTCACGGGCGACACCTTGTTCGTGGGGGCGGTGGGGCGCACCGACCTGGGCGGGGCGTCGCTGGAGGTGCTGTTGGATTCACTGGCGCGGCGTATCTTGCCTTTGCCGGGGGAGACGGTGGTGTGGCCGGGGCACGATTATGGTGAGACGCCTCGCTCCACCTTGGCGCGTGAGCGCGAGGAAAATCCGTATATCACCGACTTCATTTTAGCGGAGTAGCTGGGGAGGGAGGATGTCATGGCTCATGCTCTGATCGTGGTGGACATGTTGAACGATTTCGTGCAGCCGGATGGTGCCCTGTACGTGCCTGGCGCGGAGGGTATCGTGCCCGCGGTGCGGCGGGAGCTGGAGGCGGCACGGGCGGCGG
Organism: Desulfarculaceae bacterium JdFR-95; assembly: GCA_002011835.1. Lineage (GTDB taxonomy): Bacteria > Desulfobacterota > Desulfarculia > Desulfarculales > Desulfarculaceae > Desulfocarbo. The sequence goes on from MTPE01000328.1 coordinate 908, forward strand.
GGGATCTGGTGGTGTATGCCTGTGACCGCCACGCCCCGGACGACCGGGAGTTCGCCCGTTTTCCCCCCCATGCCGTGGCGGACACACCAGGGGCGGAGGTGGTGACCGAGCTGGCGCCGGCACCGGGAGAGGTGGTGGTGGCCAAGACCCGGTTCAGTCCCTTCTTCCGCACCAACCTGGACAGCGTGTTGGCCGAGCGTGGCATAGACCGGGCCACGGTGGTGGGGGTATGCACCCACATCTGCGTGATGGAGACCGTGGCCGGTCTGGCCAACCGGGACATTGCGGTGCGTCTGCCCTTGGACGCAGTGGCCGACTTCGACTCCGAACAGGCGGCCATGGCCATCAAACGCATGCAGAGTCTGTTCGGGGCCGAGCTGGTGGAGGCAGGGGCCTGAAAGCTTGTCTCCCCTGGATGGCAGGCTTCCTTGGCACAAGCAGAATTTAAATTATGGGGGAGAGGGTTGTTATCGTCCGGCGTTCCGGGTCGATGAATCTTGCGGGGCTTACTCTCGGGTAAGGAGTTTTGCATGCGTCTTTTGTTGGTCGTGGCCGCGTGTGTGCTTTCATTGAGTCTGTTGACGGTTTCGGCCCCGGCTGGGGACCTGCCGCCGGCCGAGGCCAATGCGGTATGGAACTACATCACCAAGGTTTCGCCCTATCGTAGCTGGAAACAGTGGCCGGATTATCAAGGGGTTCATACTTCTCGTTCTCCTCATGGCAAGACGAACCAGGTGTGGGTCAACCGGGTGGCTTTGCATTCGCGAAAGGTGCCTTTGGATTATGGGGCCATGGAGGTGAAAGAGGCTTACGACGCCCAGGGGCGGTTGGTGTCGGTGGCGGTGATGTACAAGGTGAAGGGCTACAATCCCGGAGCTGGGGACTGGTTTTGGGCGCTCTATACGCCTGAGGGCAAGCCCAAGCGGGCGGGCAAGCCCCGTGGGTGCATTTCCTGTCACGGAGCGGCTGCGGGCAACGACTATGTAACCGTGCACCGTTTGCCCTGACAGTGGATCATGGCCAGCACTGGGCCTGCGTATTTGTACCTGCATCCTTTGGGGCAGGCCCTGGCGGGAGCAATAGCCCTGTATGCCTTGTGGTTGGGTGGGGCACGGTTTCTCTCGCTTCATCTGGGCAGAAGAGTAACGTTCCCCCGGCAGCGCCATCTACGGCTGGGGTTGGTGGCCTTGGTAGGGTGGTTGCTGGGGATGATAGGCGGGGCCGTGGCGGCGTGGTTGGTCTGGGGGGCTGTGGGGCTGACAGGTGATCACGCCACGGTGGCAGGGCTGATGGTTCCGATTCTGGGCTTTGGCTTGGCCAGTGGGGTGATCATGGTTCGACGGCCTGCACCGCGCCGGGTCTTGCCTTTGTTGCACGGACTGAACAATCTGGTGGCCATATGCCTCGCTGGCTACCAGGCCTATTCGGGCTGGCGGGTACTGACCGATTTCGTCTGGCTCTAGCCACATCCACCTCTACGCCCAAAGGAGAGTCAGATTATGGCACGCGTGAAACTGTATGCCCTCACCACCTGCAGCCACTGCAAGCGCACCAAGAAGCTCTTGGACGAGCACGGGGTGGAGTACGACTGTCTGGACGTGGACCTGACCCAGGGCGAGGCGCGGGAGCAGGCCATCGCCGAGGTGAAGCGCTACAATCCTTCCTGCAGCTTCCCCACCC
>MTPE01000146.1 GCA_002011835.1 Desulfarculaceae bacterium JdFR-95
CGCAGGCGCCCCACACGCGCCCACCAAAAGCGGAAACGCCGCAACCACTTGGGGCCACGGCGTTTCTACCTTGCTTGGTGCCGAAGGGGAGAGGCGGAAAGTGAGGTGTAAGTTACTGAAATCATTAATTATGGCATCATGGGAAAGAGCGTTTCGGTGCCCTGAAATGCGCCCTATGTGCGCCCTGGGGCGCAATCTGCCAGATTCGCACCCCGACCCGCATCAGGCGGCGGCACCAGGAGCTCGCCCAGGGGCTTCACCAGCCGGCTCGCAGCCTTGGCCACCAGCTTGTTGGCCGCCAGGGTCCAGATGGGGTCCAGACCCAGCTCGGTGCGGACCTCACGGTACAGGCGCCGGGCCACGTCACGCGGCGGGCCCCACAGCCGACCGGTGCCGGTGAGGTCCAGGTACAGGTGGCCGCTGGCCTCCTCGGCCTCCACCAGGGGGGTGTAGCGCAGGGCCCTCCTCGCCAGCGCGGCCATGGCCCGGCGGTAGAGGCCGGGGCGGGGCGGCAGCAGGCGGGCATACCGGCAGAGACGCAGGGCCCGTGCCAGGGGCATGCCCTTGCGTACCCCAGCCCGGAAGGCCTCCTCGCTCATGTCATACACCCTGGCACGCGGCGAGCCCGGCGGTGCCACGACCACGGGTCGGCCCCGCAGGCCGGGATCGGCCGTCCGCTCCACCGCCACCGCGAAGTCGGCCACGTTGAGGTGCAAGATGCTTCGTTCGCCGACCATGGCTCGGGGCCTTGTTCGCAATGGGTGTGTGGGGAGGCAGCCCTGCCGGGGCGCGTCGCACCCGGCGGCCCTGGTGAAGAATCTGTTGAGGTTGCATTTTTATTTCAACATATGTATAGTGTATATCCCATACAAGGCCGCCGCTCACCCGAGGCTGGGTGAGCGGTTCCACATGGTGATGGAAGGCGACCGGATGGACCTGCCCGCCCCGCCCACCGTTGCCTGGGACGGGCTGGGTCGTGGTAGGTCATTCTGGCGGCGACACGGCGCCACGCATCCCATCCCCGGGCCACATCTGCATGCGCCTCACAGGTAGGCCCTCTCGAAGGACCCAACTTTCACCTGACATTTTGCATTTGAAATGCATAATTTCTACCTACTAAAAGGCCGAGCATGAGTCCGATCTACATCAAGAGATCGCTGGAGCCGGCCCTCAAGAGAGCGGCGGCCGTATTCCCTGCCGTGGTGCTGACCGGACCACGCCAGTCCGGCAAGACCACGCTCCTGCCGCAACTCTTCGGGAAACGTTACCGTTACGTTTCCCTGGAACTGCCGGATGTGCGGGCGTCCGCAGAAAAAGACCCGCGCACCTTTCTCGAAATGTACCCGCCCCCCGCGATATTTGACGAGGTGCAGTACGCCCCGGCGCTCCTTCCTTACATCAAGGAGAAGATCGACGCCGACCGTCACAGGAGCGGGCAGTTCCTGTTGACCGGTTCGCAGAACCTTTTGCTCATGGAGAAGGCGACCGAATCAGGTCGCGCCGCAATGCTTCGCCTTTTCCCGCTTTCGAGGCGTGAGATCAAGGGAAGAACACAGACTCCCCTGCCCTGGGAATCCAAGCGCCGGTCCTCCAAGTGGAAACCTTTGTCATATCGCGAGCTTTGGAAAGTATTCCTGAGGGGAGGGTATCCCGAGCTTGCCGCATACCCAAGGCGGGACTGGAACCTGTGGCATGGGAGTTACATCCAGACATACCTCGAGCGGGACGTACGCACGCTCAGGCAGGTGGGAGACCTGTCCCAGTTCCAGGATTTCATCCGGACCCTGGCGGCCAGAAGTGCCCAGCTCCTGAACCTGACCGACGTCGCCCGGGACCTAGGTGTTGCGGTCAACACAGCCAAGGCATGGCTCTCCGTGCTGGAAGCCACTTACCAGGTGATCGTGCTTCGCCCATACTTCCCCAACGTCGGCAAGAGGCTCATCAAGACACCGAAAGTTTATTTCACGGATGTCGGCACACTCTGCTACCTCGTTGGTTTGAGAGACCCCGAACATGCGGCTTCCGGTCCCATGGGAGGTGCTATCATGGAGACTGCCGTGCTCTCCGAGATCGTGAAGACCCTGACCCATCGGGGCATCGACCCGCAGGTTTACTTTTGGCGCACCATCGCCGGAACAGAAGTGGATTTCGTTGTAGAGACCAGGGGGAAGCTTGTTCCCATCGAAGTGAAGCTGTCCGCCACTCCACGTCCGGGCATGGCCTCCGCAATCAAGACATTCCAAAGGACTTTGGAGACAAGGCGATTCCGGGATACGTGGTGCATCAAGGCGACATGATGCTTCCCCTTGGCTCGGGCGTAACGGCCCTGCCGTTCGCCGAGCTGTGATGCCCCGCGCCCTCCTGTCCGTGCAAATCCGAACTCAATCTCAATCCCTTGGCGACCGCATTTCCTCGACTGCTCCGACACTCTCTTTGGCAATTACACCTACGTTGTTTCTTCCCGGGTCGCCGAGGAACACGAAGGCGCTCCAGAAGAAGGGATGGGTGGTGCCGTGTCGCTTCTCCACCGCGGCCATCTCGGCCAGGGCCGCCTTGCGCAGGGCCCGGCAGCG
>MTPE01000231.1 GCA_002011835.1 Desulfarculaceae bacterium JdFR-95
GGTCATGACAAAGGTGCTGCCCTGGCGCCGCGCCTCGGCCAGCTCCAGGCACCCGCCGTGGGCCACCACGATCTTGCGGCTGATGGCCAGTCCCAGGCCCGTGCCTCCCTGTTTGGTGGTGAAGAAGGGCGAGAACAGCTTGTCGCGGTGCTCGCGGGGTACGCCCGGGCCCTGGTCGCTCACCTCCACCACCGCCTGTCGGCCCTGGCGGCGGGCCCGCACCTCCACCACTCCGCCCCGGGGTGAGGCCTGCACTGCGTTCTGCACCAGGTTGAGGAGCACCTGCTTGATNCGGGCTCCGTCCATCATCGGNCGGGCGGGGCCGTCCTCCAGGCGGGAGACCAGCCTCACCCCCGCCTCTTGGGCCAACAGGGAGCACAGTCCCATCACCTCCTCCACCAAGGCACCCAGGGGTTGGGGGGCCAGGTTCAGCTTCAGAGGCCGGCTGTAGTCCAGCATGTCCCGCAGCATCTGCTCCATGTGGGCTACCTGGTCCACGATGATCTCCAGCTTGGGACGATGGGGATGGTCCGGCTCCAGATCGCGGTGCAGGCGCTGGGCAAAGCCGCCGATGGCCACCAGAGGGTTCTTCAGCTCGTGGGCCACCGCGGCGGCGGTCTCGCCCAACAGGGCCAGGTTCTCGGCCTCTTTCAGGCGCTGGGCCTCGCGCCGCTCGCGGTCCACCAGCATGCCGGTGACCGCGGCGGTTCCAAAGTAGAGCAACACCTCGATGCCCAGCTCCAGACGTCCCGGTCCCCCAGGGTGAGGCCCCCCCACCAAGGCGGGCAGGAAGTTGAGCGAAATCACTCCGGCACAAATCAGGCCTCCCCGCAATCCGAACAGCAGAGAGGCCATGAACAGAGGCAGGAAGAACAGGCGGTGTACCGCCGGCGCCAGCAGGGAGCGATGGGCCGGATCCCATTGCTCCCACACCGACAACCCCACCACGAGGACCACGATGGGCACCACCTTGGCCCAGGTGGGAATGACCTGCCAGCGCTGGCGCAGGACCTGGAGCATGGTTGCGACCAGCCTCTCCCGAAAGCAAACCACCTGTTGAGATTTCCCCCTATGAGAATACTATACCCCGTCTTCACAGCCAAGCGGGCGGCCGGCGGCCTTTGGGGTTTCGGCCGTGGCCGGGCCGGTGGTGGCCTTTTCCCTTGGCGTGCAGGGCGGCGGCATGCTACCTAAACTAGAGAGGGAGGGCTGAGCCCCTGTGTAGAGTCAGTGCGAGCCCAGGGAGGAGGGCATGAAGCTGCGAGCCGTGGTGTGGGTGGTTCTTCTGTTTTGCGCGCCCTTTTTGTTGGCCATGGGCACCGGTGACAGCGAGGGCCCCACCCGCATCCCCGAGCCCTCGGCCGACTTCCGGGTGCGACTCACCGACCAGGAGGGCACCCGGGTGGTGCTCACCCAGTTCTCCATCGAGGGCCAGGTGTTCGTGCTGGGAGAGATGGGCCAGGGCCAGGTGGCGGTGCCCCTGGAGAAGGTCAAGGAGGTGGAGATCACCAACCAGGGCGACGCTCTCAAGGCCCGCATNGTGCTCAACCAGGGACCGCCGGTGGAGATTCGGGTCAAGCCCACCCTGACCGCCACGGGCAAGACAGCCTTCGGCAACTACCGCATCCCCTTGGGCGAGGTGTCGCGCCTCGAGGTGCTGGGCCAGGGCCGCTAGGTCCTCCCCCCGCGCCGAGGCCGGCGACCCGGGCATCCGACGTGAAGCACGAAACAGGCCGCCCCTCCGTTCTGGGACAGGCGGCCTTGGTTTTGTCTGGAGCGGGTGTCCTACCGACTGCGGCCCCAGCCCTAGCCCCGCACTCCCACCATGGCCAGGATCAGCTCCAGTTGCGCGTCGATGAAGTCCTCCAGGTCCATGGCCCTCTGCTTGAAGTGCCAGGACTTCAGTGACCACATGTGGCCCAGCATCACGATGTCGTAGGCGGCCAATAGGGTGTCGTCCACCCGGAACACCCCCGCGGCCACACCCTGATCCAGGATGCCCTGGAACAGGCGCACCGCCTCCATCTCCAAGCCCATGATGTGGCGTCGGCCCTCGCGGTCCAACTGGCGGGAGGCGCGATAGACCATCATCACCTTGGAGCGCTGCTGGTCTATGGTGCGGTAGTAGCTGGCCACCACCTGGGCCAGTTTGCGCTCGGGGGTCAGATCGGACTCCAGAATGGGCTGTACCCTCTGGTGGAAGTCGCGCTGCCAGTCCTCCATGATCAGGCGCATGATGTCGGCCGCCTTCTTCACGAACTGGTAGGTGACCGGCACACTGATGCCCGCGGCCCGGGCGATCTCCTCCACCGAGGTGTCCCGCCCTTTCTTTTCGTACAGGTCGCTGGCCGCCTCTATGATGCGCTTGCGCATCTGGATCAGTTCCATCTCGTCGTTGGCTTGGCTCATGAGCTCGCTCCTGGCATGNGGTTACCGAGGGCCTTGGGGTTGCCTCGTCTCTCAGGCAAACNAGTCCTCTTCCTCCTCTGTCTCCACGGTCTCGGGCTGCGGCAGTTGGGGTCGGTCTCCCTGGGGCGCCTGGCTGCGCACCTTGAAGCGCTGCATCAGGGCG
>MTPE01000373.1 GCA_002011835.1 Desulfarculaceae bacterium JdFR-95
CTGGTGACGCGCATGCCCTCCACGAAGGTGCAGTCTATGTGCAGCCGCTCCAGGAGCTGGCCGATCTGGGGGCCGCCGCCGTGCACCACCACCGGGTAGATGCCCACCTGGCGCAACAGGATGACGTTCAGGGCAAAGCTCTTCTTCAGCCCCTCGTCCTTCATGGCCGCCCCGCCGTACTTGACCACCACGGTCTGGCCGGCGAAGCGCTGGAGATAGGGCAGGGCCTCGATCAGGGTCTGGGCGGTCTGGGTAGCCTTGGGGTCCATGACATGCCTCGTGGAAACACGGCCTGCTACGGCCCGGACGAACTGCGGGCCGATCTGGGGCCGGATCAGGTTCTGGATTCGGTTGCCGCAGGCCCGCGGTGGGGAGTGTCCCCCCCGCTGCACCCGCGCCTCCATAGGTGACCACAGCCCGCCCCGGGGGTCAAGGGTCGGGGCGCGGGGCAGGGCCGGAGGGGGGCGGCAGCCAGCCCCAGCCCATCCCGCCGGCGCGGGGTCGCGGGCGCATTGTGGTCTTCTGTTTCCGGGGGGCGGGCGGAGTGTGGGTGGGCCGCTGGCCCCGGTCTAGAGGATGTAGCGGCTCAGGTCGTGGTCGCGGGCGATGTCGGCCAGCTTTTCGCGCACATAGGCCGCGTCGATGGTTATTTCCTTGTCCGGCAGGTCCGGNGCGGTGAAGGAGATCTCCTCCAGGAGCCGCTCCATGACCGTGTGCAGGCGGCGGGCGCCGATGTTCTCGGTGCCTTCGTTGACCTGGCTGGCGATCTCGGCGATCTCGCGGATGGCGTCGTCGGTGAAATGGAGCTGAATGCCCTCGGTGGCCATGAGCGCGGTGTACTGGGTGATGAGGGCGTTCTCCGGCTCGGTGAGGATACGCACGAAATCGTCGGCGGTCAGCGCCTTGAGCTCCACCCGGATGGGGAAGCGGCCCTGCAGCTCGGGCACCAGGTCGCTGGGCTTGACCAGGTGGAAGGCGCCGGCGGCGATGAACAGGATGTGGTCGGTCTTGACCATGCCGTACTTGGTGGTCACGGTGCAGCCCTCCACCAGGGGCAGCAGGTCGCGCTGCACGCCCTCGCGGCTCACGTCCGGGCCCCGGCCGGGCTCGCGGCCGGCGATCTTGTCGATCTCGTCCAGGAAGATGATGCCCTCCTGCTGCACCTTCTCCAGGGCGTCGGCCACCACCTTGTCCATGTCGATCAGCTTGGCCGCCTCCTCGTTGGTGAGGATCTCCAGGGCCTCGGGCACCTTGACCTTGCGCCGCTTCTGGCGGGGGGGGAACATGCCCGAGAGCATGTCCTTGAGGTTGAGGTCCAGCTCCTCCAGCCCGCTGGCCGAGAACACCTCGATCATGGGTATGGTGGGCTGGCTGGAGACCTCGATCTCCACGTAGCGCTCGTCCAGCTTGCCCTCGCGCAACAGCTTGCGCAGCTTGGCCCGAGTGGGGTTGACCTCCTCGTCCCGGCGCACCACCTCCAGGTGTTCCTTCTCCTCGCTGCGTTCGCCGGGGTAGCGGGGGGGGAGCAGGATGTCCAAGAGCTTCTCCTCGGCCAGCTCCTGGGCCTTGAGGCGCACCTTTTCCTGCTCCTGTTCCCGCACCATGTTTACGGCCAGCTCGGTGAGGTCGCGGATCATGGACTCCACGTCACGGCCCACGTATCCCACCTCGGTGAACTTGGAGGCCTCCACCTTGAGGAAGGGCGCATCGGCCAGCCGGGCCAGGCGGCGGGCGATCTCGGTCTTGCCCACACCGGTGGGGCCGATCATGATGATGTTCTTGGGCGCGATCTCGTCCCGCAGGGGCGGGGGCACCTGGCGCCGGCGCCAGCGGTTGCGCAGGGCAATGGCCACGCAGCGTTTGGCCTCGTCCTGGCCGATCACGAACTTGTCCAGCTCGCTGACGATCTCTCTGGGGGTCAGGGTAGCCATCTTGGTCCGTTCGACTCTCTCACCGGGTGGATGCGGTGCTGCCTTCTTGGGTGGGGTGGCAGCCGAATCTCACGTCAGAGAAGCAGGTTGCGGCTCTGGGAGACACTCCAGCCGGGCCGCGATCTCCATCTGGCCGGGTGTAGTACCCGCTCCAATCTGAACTTCTTGTCCCTCTCCGCAGCCCCGCTTGCCCAGGCGAAGCTCTTTTTCGGGCACACACCCCGCTGCCTTATCCCTCCCGCGGTGGTATGTCAAGGCCGCAAGAGGGAAGTCCCGGCGCCATTTGTACCACGGGCCTCACAACACCTCCACCACCAGCTCGCGGTTGGTGTAGACGCAGATGTCGGCCGCGATGCCCATGGCCTCGCGCACGATCTCCTCTGGGGCCAGGGAACTGTGGCGCATGAGCGCCCGGGCCGCGGCCAGGGCATAGCTACCGCCGGAGCCGATGGCAGCCACGTCGCCCTCGGGCTCGATCACGTCGCCCAGGCCGGAGATGAGCAGCAGGTTGTCGCGGTTGGCGGCCAGGAGCATGGCCTCCAGGCGGCGCAGCACCTTGTCGGTGCGCCAGTCCTTGGCCAGCTCCACCGCGGCCCGGGGCAGGTTGCCGGCGTAGGCCTCCAGCTTGCCCTCCAG
>MTPE01000426.1 GCA_002011835.1 Desulfarculaceae bacterium JdFR-95
GGTGGGCGCCCTGGCCCTGCCCGGGGCGGTGCTGGGCGAGGGCATGGAAGTGCGCGCGGCCAAGATCCGGGGGGTGGAGAGTCGGGGTATGCTCTGCTCGGCCCGCGAGCTGGGCATCAGCGACGACCACTCCGGCATCCTGGAGCTGGACCAGGGCCTGGCCCCGGGCCAGGACCTGATCCAGGCCCTGGGCCTGGAAGATCTGGTGCTGGAGATCAGTATCACCCCCAACCGGGGCGACGCCCTGTCCGTGCTGGGGGTGGCGCGCGACCTGGCCGCGGTGCTGGGGCTGCCCCTGCGCCTGCCGGAGATCACCCTGGAGGAGCACGACCCCCCCACCGAGGAGCAGGCCCAGGTGGTGATCCACGACCCCCAGGGCTGCCCCCGCTACGTGGCCCGCCTGGTCCGGGGGGTGGAGATCGGCCCCTCGCCCCTGTGGCTGGCCGACCGGGTCATGGCTTGCGGCATGCGGCCCATCAACAACGTGGTGGACATCACCAACTACGTGCTCATGGAGCTGGGCCAGCCCCTGCACGCCTTCGACTTCCACCTGCTGAAGGGCGGGCGCATNGAGGTGCGCCAGGCCGCCGAGGGCGAGGTGTTCACCACCCTGGACGGCCAGGAGCGCCNCCTGCAAGGGGGCATGCTGCTCATCTGCGACGCGGAGCGGCCCGTGGCCCTGGCCGGGGTGATGGGCGGGCTCAACAGCGAGATCCAGCCCGACACCCAGGACGTGCTCATCGAGAGCGCCTTCTTCGACCCCACCTCCATCCGCCGCACCAGCAAGCGCCTGGGGCTGACCACCGAGGCCTCCTACCGCTTCGAGCGGGCCATAGACATCTCCGGCTGCGCGCGGGCCGCGGCCCGGGCGGCCCAGCTCATGGCCCAGGTGGCCGGAGGCCAGGTGGCCCGGGGCGAGATAGACGCCTATCCCCGGCCCCACCGGCCGCCGCGCATCAGCCTGTCGGTGCGCCGTACCGCCGCCTACCTGGGGGTGGAGCTGACCCGGCCCCAGGTGAGCGAGCTGTTGCGCCGCCTGGAGATCCAGGTGGAGGAGGGCGAGGACCCCGATACCCTAGTGGCCATACCCCCCGCGGCCCGCACCGACCTCACCCGGCCCGTGGACCTGGGCGAGGAGGTGGCCCGGCTGGTGGGCTTCGACCGCATCCCCGCTCGCATGCCCCGCGCCTCCCTGGCCAGCCGCCCCCGGGCCTGGGAGCAGCGGGTGCGCGAACGGGTGCGGGACCTGTTGGCCGCGGCCGGGCTCAACGAGGCCATAACCCTGTCCTTCGCCCACCCCCAGGCGCCCGACTGGCTGCGCCTGCCCCCGGACGACCCCCGGCGGCGGGCAGTGAAGCTGCTCAACCCCCTGGCCGAGGACCAGTCGGTGATGCGCACCAGCCTCCTGCCGGGGCTGCTCCGGGCCTGCCGGCACAACCTGGCCCACCGGGTGGCGGACGTGGCCTTGTTCGAGCTGGGCAAGGTGTTCATCGCCCGCGAGGGGGAGAAGCTGCCCCAGGAGCCCACGCGCCTGGCGGGAGTGATGGCGGGCCTGGCCCAGCCGGTGTCCTGGTGGTCCGGGGAGAAGCCGGTGAGCCTGGCCCACCTGCGTGGCGCGGTGGAGTACCTCTGCGAGGGCCTGGGCCTGGGTGAGACCAGCTTCCCCCTGGCCCAGCCCGCCCCGCCCTACTTCGAGCCCGGAGTGTGCTGCCGGGTGCAGGTGGCGGGGCAGGACATAGGCGAGCTGGGCAAGCTCCACCCCAAGGTGGCCGCGGCATGGGACATCGATCAGCCGGTGTATGCTTTCGACCTGGACCTGGACCGCCTGGCCCAGCTGGTCCCCCACGGCACCACCTATCAGCCTCTGCCCCGCTATCCGGCGGTGGTGCGCGACGTGGCCGTGGTGGTGAAGCAGGAGGTGGGCGCAGGCGAGGTGGTGGCCGCGGCCCGCGAGCTGCTGGCCCGGCAGGCGCCCCAGTGGCAGGCACGGGTGGAAATGTTCGACCTGTATCGGGGCAAGCCCCTGGCCCGCGACCAGAAGTCCCTGGGCCTGCGCTTCCACTACCGCAGCCCGGAGCGCACCCTCACCGAGGAGGAGGTGATCCCGGTGCACCAGGCCGTGGTGGAGGCGCTGCTGGAGCGCTTCGGAGGGACCCTGAGGCAGTGAGCCGCAAGCCCCGCTACCCACCCAAGCCCGACGCCCTGCCCGAACGGCCCTACTACCGCATCGGCCAGGTGGCGGACCTGCTGGGGGTGGAGCCACACGTGCTGCGCTTCTGGGAGAGTCAGTTTCCTCAACTGCGGCCCACCCGCGCCCCCAGCGGACACCGCCTGTACCAGCGCAGAGACGTGGAGACCGCGCTCATCATCCACCGCCTGCTTTACCAGGAGGGCTACACCATCGCCGGCGCCCGGCGCCGCCTGGCAGAGATGAGCGCGGGCGACCAGGGGGCGGTGGACCAGCGCCAGCGCCTGGTGGACGAGCTGAAGGACATCCTGCGGTTGTTGGATGGGTGAGGTGGGGGGAACCCTTTTTGGAGCCCAAAAAGGGTTCCCCCCAC
>MTPE01000121.1 GCA_002011835.1 Desulfarculaceae bacterium JdFR-95
CCCAACCCCTTCGAACAGGTGGGGGTGTACGTCTCCGAAGACGGCTACACCGCCACCCCGGCCGAGCTGGAGGGCGAGGACTGGCTCTCCTTCCCCGATCTGGAGCCCATTACCTACCCCGCCCCCTGGGGACGCACCTATCGCGACCAGATCGTGACCCTGGGCGACACCCCGGTGTACGACTGGGTGGAGGACGTGGGGGCCACCAACCTGCCCCACTGGGTGGACGCCGCAGCGCGCAGCATGNGGCGTTGAGAGGGGAGGCGCTCCGGGGGCGGGAGCTCACGCCCCCGGGAGCGGGGGGCGCTCAGTCCGTGGGGGGGCGGGCTCTCCCTGTGCGGGTGGGCTGGCGCCGGGTTTCAGTCCGCCCCTTGCCCTGCCGGCCGCGGGCAGGGCCGACAGGTGGCGGCCATAGCCCCTGACCACGCCAAGACGCGGCTCAGGCCCAGCGCCGGGCCAGACGCCGGACCAGGGCCAGACGTTCGGCCAGGCTGAGCTCGAAGTACAGGGCCGAACACATCAGGCAGCGCACGATCTCCTTCAGGCTCATCCTTGAACCCTCCTCGGGAACCAAGGCTTCCTGCCTCTCTCCCCTATTCATCTGATCGGCAGCAGCCGCCTCCTTCTTGAGCGGCAGGAAGCCTCTGGGCCCTTGCCCCTTGGCGATGCAAGGCCGAGGCCAGCCGCCCCTGGGGGGCAAGCGACAGTTTTATCAATGGAATCAACTGCCTGGAGCCGATGGCGCGGAAGAGGAAGGCGCGAAGGGAGGGAAGCTTTTGCCTTGAACCGGGGGGGTATTGCCGGGCGACCCGCTGGCCGGTTGACGCTCCCGGGGGGCTCTGCTAGCCTGGGTCGGACCAGTGAGGACAGCAGAGCGAGCAAGCGAGGGGACATGAAGATACTGCAGCTTCTGGTGGGCCAGATGGCGGTGTTCGCCTACCTGGTGGGGTGTGAGCAGACCGGCCAGGCCCTGGTCATAGACCCGGCCGGGGACGAGGATCGCATCGTGGCCGAGGCGCGGAAACAGGGCCTGGACATCGTACTCATCGTCAACACCCACGGACACCCGGACCACACCTGCGGCAACGCGCGCATGAAGGAGCTGACCGGCGCCCCCATCGTGGTACACGCCGCCGACGCCGGCCCCATGGTCAGCCCCGCAGCGCAGGACTTCGCCCGCATGCTGGGCTGTGCCGGCACTCCGCCGGCCGACCGTACGGTGGAGGACGGCGAGCTGTTGCAGGTGGGCCAGGAGGTGTCGCTCNAGGTGATCAGCACCCCCGGCCACACCCCGGGCAGCATCTGTNTGTATACTCCCGGCCACGTCTTCACCGGCGACACCCTGTTCGTGGGCGGGGTAGGCCGTACCGACCTGCCCGGCGGCTCCTGGCCCACCATGCTGCGCTCCATCCAGGAGCGCATCCTGACCCTACCGGACGACACCATCGTGTGGCCGGGACACCATTACGGCCCTGCGCCCCGCAGCACCGTGCGCCAGGAGCGGGAGACCAACCCCTTCCTGCGCTGAGGAGGGAGCGGGCGCGGGCTGCGCAGGGGCGGGAGCCGGTATGAGCCGACAAAGGCCACACCGCGGCCCCCTGATCACCTTCGAGGGCGGCGAGGGCACGGGCAAGAGCCTGCAGGTGGCCCGCCTGTGCGCCACCCTGGAGGCAAGGGGGGTGCCCTGTCTGGCCACCCGCGAGCCGGGCGCCACCCCCCTGGGCCAAGTGATCGAGGGCCTGATCCGGGGACGCGAAGGCCTGCCCCTGGAGCCGGTGGCAGAGCTGCTCCTGTTCCTGGCCGACCGCCACCAGCACGTCAGCCAAGTGGTCGCCCCGGCCCTGCGCCAGGGCAAGGTGGTGGTCTGCGACCGCTTCCTGGACTCCAGCGAGGTGTACCAGGGCCGGGTGCGCGGCCTGGGCTGGGAGAGGGTGCGCCGGCTCAACCAGTGGGTCTGCGGCGAGGTGTGGCCCGACCTCACCATCTTGCTCGACCTGGAGCCAAAGGTGGGCCTGGCCCGCGCCGCCCGACGTCAGGCCGGCCAGGGCCAAGGCCGCGACCGCCTGGAGCGGGAAGAGTTGGACTTCCACCGCCGGGTGCGCCAGGGCTACCTGGACCAGGCACGGGCCGAGCCGGAGCGCATCCGCGTGATCCCCGCCGCGGGCAGCCCCCAGGAGGTGGCCGAGCGGGTGTGGCAGGGGGTGGAGCCCTTCCTGGAGGAGTGGCCGTGCGGCTCCAAGGCGTGATCGGCCAAAAGCAGGCCACCGCCCGCCTGGAGGCCGAGCTGGCCGCCGGGCGCCTGGCCCACGCCTATCTATTCGTGGGCCCCATCGGCTGCGGCCGCGCCACCACCGCCCGCGCCCTGTTCCAGGCCGCCAACTGCCACCACCCAGAGGGAGAAGCTCCTTGCGGCCACTGCCCCTCCTGCCGCAAGCTGGCCCGAGGCGTCCACGAAGACCTGATCGAGTTGGCCCCGCCCCGCGAGGCCCCCTCGGCCCAGATCCGGGTGGAAGAGGTGCGCGAGATGATACGCACCCTGAGCTTTCCCCCCCACGCC
>MTPE01000086.1 GCA_002011835.1 Desulfarculaceae bacterium JdFR-95
GGGAGGTGCTGGCCGTGGCCGGCCGCATCACCGAGATCGGCGGCTACCTGCGCGCNGCCGGCCCGGTGATGCCCGGCGCCAGCCGCCACATGGCCAAGGTGGTCCTGGCGGCCATGGCCTTCGACCCCACCCGCCGCGCGGTGATGGCCCTGCGCTTCGACGAACGCCTGGTGGGCCGAGCCCGAGATCTGGGCTGGACCGTGGGTGAGTTCAGCCGCGGCCAGGAGCCGGCCGAGATAAAGTCCCGCGAGGGCTCCACCCTGGAGTGGGGCACCAGAGAGGTGGTCCGCCGCCTGGGACGCGTGCCGCGCGCGATCTTCGACCGGGGTGAGGTGGGCAAGGAACCGGTCCTGCGCCTGATCGCGGCCAATCCCGCCGAGCTGGTGGACATGGTGCTGGCCTTGGCCAATCGGGGGGAGAAGGTGGAGCAGAAGCAATGAGCCAGACGCAACTGGAGGCGGCCCGCGCCGGGCGCATCACCGAGGCCATGGCCGCGGTGGCGGCGGACGAGGGCCTGGAACCGGAGGAGATACGCGAGCTGGTGGCGGCGGGCCGGGTGGTGATCCCGGCCAATCCCGCCCACCGCGGCCTGCGTCCGGTGGGGGTGGGCGAGCGCCTGCGAGTGAAGGTCAACGCCAACATTGGCTCCAGCCCGGATCGCGCCGACGCGGCCGAGGAGAAGGCCAAGCTGGAGGCGGCGCTCGCCGCCGGCGCGGACGCGGTGATGGATCTGTCCACCGGCGGCGACCTGGTGGCCTTGCGGCGGCAGGTGTTGGAAAATTCGCCGGTGATGGTGGGCACGGTGCCCATCTACCAGGCCGCGGTGGAGGTGACCGCCCAGGGCCGGGGCATCGTGGACATGACCGCCGAGGAGATGCTGGCGGTGGTGGAGGCCCAGGCCGCCGAGGGGGTGGACTTCATGACCCTGCACTGCGGCGTCACCCGGGCCGCCCTGGAGCAACTGCGCCAGGAGGGCCGCGTCACCGACATCGTGAGCCGGGGCGGCTCCTTCCTGGCCTGCTGGATGCTGGCCAACCAGGCCGAGAACCCCCTCTACCAGCACTTCGACCGCCTGCTGGAGATCTGCCGGGCCCACGACGTGACCATCTCCCTGGGCGACGGACTGCGGCCGGGCTGTCTGGCCGACGCGGGCGACCGGGCCCAGGTGATGGAGCTGATCACCCTGGGCGAGCTGACCCAGCGGGCCTGGGCCGCGGGGGTGCAGGTGATGATCGAGGGGCCGGGCCACGTGCCCCTGGACCAGGTGCAGGCCCAGGTACAGTTGCAGAAGCGCATCTGCCACGGCGCGCCCTTCTACGTGCTGGGGCCTCTGGTCACCGACGTGGCCGCGGGACACGACCACGTGGCCTGCGCCATCGGCGGCGCCCTGGCCGCCTGGGCCGGGGCCGACTTCCTATGCTACGTCACCCCCAGCGAGCACCTGGCCCTGCCCGGCCCGGAGGAGGTGTACCGCGGCGTGGTCACTACCCGCATCGCCGCCCACGCCGCGGACATCGCCCGCGGCAACCCCCGCGCCATCGCCCGCGACCGGGCCATGGCCGAGGCCCGCCGCCGCATGGACTGGGAGGCCATGATGCAGCTCTGCCTGGACCCGGCCACGGCCCGCGCCATCCGGGAGAAGAACCCTCCCGCCGAGGAAGAAGTGTGCACCATGTGCGGCCAATACTGCGCGGTACGCCTGATGCGCGACTACTTCCATTCTGGAGGGAAGCGGACATGAGGCTTCTGGTCTTCAGCGACCTGGACGGCACCCTCCTGGACCACGACCACTACACCTGCAAGAAGGCCGAGCCCGCCCTGCGCATGCTCAAGGAGCGAGGGGTGGAGCTGGTGTTGTGCTCCAGCAAGACCAGGGCCGAGATCCTGCCCCTGTGGTACGCCCTGGGGCTGATGTCTCCCTTCATCAGCGAGAACGGCGGCGGCATCTTCGCTCCCCGCGAGCATCCCCTGGTGGCCGAGCCGGGCTGGAAGCCGGCCGAGGCGGGCTGGCGGGTGCGGCGCCTGGGGATGCCCATCGAGGAGGTGCGCGCCCGCTTCGCCCGCTTCAAGGACCGCTTCGGGGCCAAGGGCTTCGGCGACCTGAGCGACGCCGAGGTGGCCCGCCTCACCGGCCTGGCCGAGACCTCGGCCGGCCTGGCCCGCCGCCGCGAGTTCAACGAGCCGGTGGTCCTGCCCGACCCCGAGACCCAGGCCGAGGACTTCGCAGCCGCGGCCCGGGAAGCCGGCCTGGAGGTGACCCGCGGTGCCCGCTTCTTTCATCTCCTGGGCGGGGGGGACAAGGGCCGGGCGGTGCGGGAGCTGTTGGCCCTCTACCGCCGCCTGTATCCCGAGATCACCACCCTGGGCCTGGGCGACGCGCCCAACGACCTGCCCATGCTGGAGGCCATGGACCAGGCCGTGCTGGTGGCCCGGCCCGACGGCAGCCACGCCGAGCTGGACCTGCCCGGCCTGATCCGCGAGCCCCGCCCCGGCCCCGAGGGCTGGAACGCGGCGGTGATCGCCTGGCTGGAGAGCCGTTCCCTGTGAGCCGCCCC
>MTPE01000386.1 GCA_002011835.1 Desulfarculaceae bacterium JdFR-95
CCGCCGACATGGTCCTCCTCGGGGATGGGGCCCGCCGCCCCCCGCCTTCGGGCGGGGGGCGGCGGGCGAGCGCGGCTTCTACTTGCCCTTGAGTGCGGACAGGGTCTTCTGGGTGAACTCCAGGGCCGCCTTGGCCGGCACGCCCTTGGCGCTGGCCTTCTTCACGTACTCGTCCAGCACCGGGTCGGTGGCCTTCTTCCAGCGGGCGGCCTCGGCCGGGGGCAGCTTGATGAACTTACGCCCCTTCTTGAGCATGTAGGCCCGGCCCTCGGCGTCGGAGGTGTCCCAGGCCTTGCCGTGCTTGACGATCCACTCCTGGTTGATCTGGCGGATGATCTTCTTGATGTCGTCGGGCAGGGCGTTCCACTTGTCCTTGTTCATCACCACGTAGAAGGTGGTAGTGTAGGCGTTGGCATAGTTCTCGGTGCAGAAGTCCACCACCTCGGCCATCTTCCAGCCCTTGTTCACCTCCACCGGGTACAGGGCGCCGTCCACCACTCCACGCTGCAGGGCCTGGTACAGCTCGGGCATGGGCATGGCCACCGGGGTGCCGCCCAGGGCCTTGACCACCTTGGCCGTGGTGCCGTGGCTGCGGATCTTCATGCCCTTCAGGTCCTCCATCTTGCGCACCGCCTTGCCCTTGGTGTGCAGCAGCCCCGGCCCGTGGGCGTGCAGGTACATGACCTCCACGTCATTGAGCTCCTTGGGCTTGAACTTCCGGTACACCGCGTTGGCCACCTGGGTGGCCACCTGGCCGCTGGGGTAGCCCAGGGGCAGGTCCACCACCTCCATGAGGGGGAAGCGGCCCCGCGTGTAGCCGAACAGACAGAAGCCGATGTCGCTCAGACCCTGCACCACCCCGTCATAGACCTGACGGGCCTTGGTCAAGGTCTGGCCGGGGTAGTATTCGATCTTGACCCGCCCTCCAGTGCGCTTCTCCACCTCCTTGCACCAGGCCTCGGCCAGCTTGGACTGGATGTGGCTGGGCGGGAAGAAGCAGGAATAGGTGAGCTTGAAGGTCTGGGCCGCGCTCGCACCCAGGGCGCTGCCCATCACCAGGGCCGCCGCGGCCGCTAATACCACCATCATACGCCATGCTTTCGCCGACATGACTCCCTCCCTCCTTAAGGGATCGCCTACCAAAACGTCTGGGTCAGACGGGCTCCGTCTCTGGGCCCGTCTCCTCCCTGGTTAGAGTCACCTCACAAGCGCAGGCGGCTACCCACGCTGCTCAGCACGAAGGCCTGGGGAAAGGCCCGGGCCATGGCCTCGGTGGCCTTGCGCCCGCTGCAGTGCATGGGCACCACCACCTGCGGGGACAGCTCCCTGGAGCGCCTCCACCGTGGGCTCGATGATCCCCTCGAACAATATGCCCCCCAGGTGGAACCCTCCCAGCACCGCATGTACCCGCTCCACCCCAGTGATGCGCTGGGCATAGCGGACCGTGTTCACGATGCCGGCGTGGGCGCAGCCCGAGATCACCACCAGGCCCTTGTCCTTCAGGTGGATCACCACCCCCTGGTCGTCCTCCAGGGGGTCGGGCTTGAGCTCGCCGCCCTCCTCGCGGAAGGCGATGGGCAGGCCCTGTTCAAAGGAGGTGGTACGCTCCACCTGGCCGGTGGCCGCCCACAGACCGCTGGGGGCCAGGTAGGGCTCCACCGCCTCCACNATCTGGGCTCCGGCCGCCTCCAAGGCCGCCCGCTCCAGGCCGGGAAAGCACAGNCGCGGGCTGGCTGGAGGTATCAGGTAACGGGGTCCGGCAAAGGCAGTGGGATGCACCACCAACGGCACCGGCCGCCCCACCCGGCGCAGGACCTCGGGCAAGGCCCCAAAGTGGTCCATGTGCCCGTGGGAGAGCACCACCGCCTCCACCCCGGACAGATCCACCCCCAGGCGGTCCAGGTTGTGGGGCACGCCCAATTGGCTGTAGCCTGCATCCATGAGCAGGCTGGCCTGCTGGCCGCCGCCGCGCACGCTGATGAACAGACTCAGGCCGTGCTCGGCCACCAAGGTGTCGCGGGGTATCTGCTCCCCCTCGGCCAGAGACACCCGCTCCACCCGCTCGTCTCCGGGCAGGAGCAGGTCCACGAAGTTGTCCATCACCACCAGGATCTCCACCTGGTCGGCCGCCACCAGGGGCAGGGCATCGTGCTCTGTGTTCATGGAAGACCTCCGCAGACGGCTTTGCCACAGCCCGGGCCAGAGACAGAGGGAAAATGCGTGGACCTCTCCACCAGAATCAAGCTAGCACAACCCGCAGCCAGGGCACAATCCCGTGTAGAGTGTGCTTTACAAGGCCCGGCCTGTCCGGTTAGAAAGTCAGACAGCAGGCCCCGGAAAGGGACGGCAGGGTGCAAGAGGACCTCCTCCAGATACTGCGGCGGCTGATCGCTCTGACCCGGGAGGTGGCCGCAGGCCGCTACGAGCGGGTACAGGAGCTGTTCGAGTACACCAAGGCCGACCGCAACCACCCCCTGATCGCCGAGCTGGCCGAGAGCTTCGGCATGATGGTGGTCAAGGTGGAGGCGCGTGAGTTCCACCTGGAGC
>MTPE01000333.1 GCA_002011835.1 Desulfarculaceae bacterium JdFR-95
TCTTCGAGGATGAAGCGCAGGAAGTGGCGCACCTTGACCCCGGGGCGGTAGGAGAGGCCCAGGGGCTGGAGGCGCTCCTCTACGGTCTGGCGCTGGTCTGGGTCGTGGTCCAGGATGTGGGCCGCCTCGGCCAGGGTGCCGGCGCAGGCCGAGCAGAGTGCCACCAGGGGCAGGTCCTGCTGGGCGGCGCGGGCCAGGGCGCGGGCGGCGATGACCAGGGCGGCCTGCTGGTCGGCGGACTTGAGGGGGAAGCCGCAGCAGCCCAGGGCGGTGTCGTCCACCAGCTCCAGGCCCAGTGCGGCGGCCACCTTGCGGGCGCTCAGTTCGTAGTTCAGGTTGCGGACCGGCACGGTGCAGCCCAGGAACAACAGGCCCCTCATGCCTCCTCCTCCGGCTCGGCCTGGGGGGTGATCCCCAGGATCTGCTGGAAGTCCTCGGGTGCGCCCTCCACTATGGGCAGGCCCAGGTCGCTGCGCTTTTCGTTTTCGAACTCACCCACCTCCAGCAGCCTGCCTTGGCGGGCCAGGAGGCGGGCGGTGGCCTTGGTGGAGGGCGGGGCGTATCCGGCCTGGGCGGCGAGGTTCTTGATGGCGGTGAGCACGTCGGTGAAGCGCACCTGCTGGGGGCAGACCTCGGCGCAGGAGTAGCAGGTGGAGCAGAGCCAGATCAGGGGTGAGGAGAGGACCTCCTCCCGCCGGCCCAGCAGGGTGAGGCGTATGATGCGGCGGGGGTCGTAGTCGGGCTTGAGCTCACCCACCAGGCAGCGGGCGCTGCAGGCGGCGCAGGCGAAGCAGGTGGTGATCCCCTCGCCGCCGGGGGTGGCGGCCACTTCATACTTGAAAGCGGGGTCGCATTGGTTCAGGCGGATCATGGTGCCACCTCCTGGGCCATCTCCTCCACCGCCCGGGCCAGCCCGTGGGGCTGGTTGGCGGCCAGGGGGAGGAAGCGGACCGACTCCGGGCGCAGGCCCAGGCCCTCCAAGAGGCGGGCGGCCTGGTCCACGCGCAGTTGCGCCCGCAGGTTGCCGTTGACGCTGCGGCAGTTGCCGTGGTGGCAGCCGGCCACCAGGACCCCCCGCGCGCCCAGCTCCAGGGCCTTGAGCACCAGGGCCAGGCCCACCCGGCCGGCGCAGGGTACGGGGTAGAACAGCACACCGGCGGGCCAGGTGTGACCCTGGCGGGCCAGGGTCTGGAGGGCGCCGCGGCCCGAGCCGGCGCAGGTGAAGACCACCAGCTTGGGCGCGGGGGCCAGGGCCAGGCCCCGCTGCAGGCCGGCGCGCAGCTCGGGGTTGGACCAGCCTGGGGGCGCGATGGCCTCGGCGGGGCACTCGGCCGCGCAGACGCCGCAGCCCTGGCAGGCGGCGGGTGCAGGTTGGATGCGGTCCTCTTGGTGGCTGAGGGCGTGGTGGGGGCAGGTACGCACGCAGGTGAGGCAGCGGGCGCAGTAGGTGTGGCGCACGCTGGGCATGGGCACCACCTCGCCGCCGGAGAGCAGGCGGTGCAGGTCGCCGGCTGCGGCCGCGGCCTCGGCCCGGCGGTCGGCTCCGGGCGGGGTGCCGCGCAGGGGGCCCAGGATGTACAGTCCGCTGACCGCGGTGCGCCCGCCGCCGAAGCGGGGGTTGTCGGGCAGCAGGTGCTCCCAGGCAGGCCACTGTACGGGGTCGTCCAGGCACTCCGGCCGGGCGGCGCGGGCCTCCCAGGCGGTGGTGAGCACGTCCGGGGCCAGCTCCAGGTCCTCGTCCAGCAGTGGGTCGTGCCAGCGCAGCAGGCGTCCGCCGTCGCGTACCTCCAGGCCGCCTTCCGGCACGCGCACCGCCAGCACCCCGGCCTGGCGTGCGGCGCGGTAGGCGCGCTCTCCGCCCTCGGTGGCCACCCGCGCCTCGGTGAAGAACAGGGTCACCTGGACGAAGCTGCCTTCCTGCAGCCGCCGGGCCGCCTCCACCGCGCGCCGGAAGGCGCTGGCCGTGGCAGGGCGGCTCACCCCGGCCAGGAGCGCCACCTGCACCCAGCGGTCTTGCTCACCCGCCGGAGGCGAGGCCAGCAGCTCCGGCAAGGGCCGTACCCAGCTCCAGTCCAGGTCCAGCTCCGCCTCGCAGGAGACCATCTCTCCCGCCGGGGCCAGGACCACGGCGCCGAAGGACTCCTTGCCCCGGCGGCTCAGCTCGGCGGTGAAGTCTCCCGCCGCCCCGGCCAGGCGCAAGAGCTCGCAGCCGGCGGCCAGCTCCACCCCTGCGGGCAGGCCGGCAGCCAGGCGCTCCACCTCGGCGGGGTCGTCGTCCGGGCCGGGCCGGGTGGGTTCCTCACCGGCCAGGAGCACGGGGTGGCCGGAGAGCGCGGCCTGGTGGGCCGCGGCCAGGGCGGCCAGGCCCTGACCCACCACCAGCACGTTCTGGGCCGGCTGGGGGGCATAGACCGGGGGCAGGGTGGCCAGCTCGGCCCGACCCGCGGCGCGGGCTACCGCAGCGGCGGCGCGGGCCAGGCGGTGGGCGCCATCGCCCCCGCCCACCTCGGCGGTCAGCTCCAGCCACTGCACCGGCTT
>MTPE01000293.1 GCA_002011835.1 Desulfarculaceae bacterium JdFR-95
GCGCGCCGCAGCCCGGGCAGCGGCCGGGCAGCTCCTGGGTGTGCCGGAGGGGAGGACGGGAGGAGCGGGCGCGGCGGGCCAGGTCCTCCAGTTCCGCGGCCAGGGCCGCGGCGTCGTGCCGGCGCCGGGCGGGGTCCGGCCGGAGGAGGGACTCCACCAGGCCGGCCACCTCCTCCTCCACCTCCCCGGCCCGTCCGGCCAGGCGTCGGCGCACCCCCCGGGGGGCCTGGTCCATGGCCCGGCGCACCTGGACCAGGTCCCGTCCCGGGAAGCACAGCTCGCCGGTGAGCATCTCGAAGATCACCGCGCCCAGGGCCCACAGGTCGCTAGCGGCACAGGGGCGTGCGTCCATCTGCTCCGGGGCCATGTAGTGGGGGGTGCCCATTCCGGCCAGGCTGTGGGGCTGGCGTTCCAGGCGGGCCAGGCCGAAGTCGGCGATCTTGACCTGGTCCGGGGCGAAGAACAGCACGTTTTCGGGCTTGAGGTCCAGGTGGTGCACCCCCTGGGAGTGGGCCGCGGCCAGGGCCCGGGCCATCTGCGCGGCCAGGTGCAGGGCTTCGGCCGGGGGCAGGGGGCCATCCTCCAGGTGCCGGCGCAGGGTGCCCAGGGGAGCGTACTCCATCACCAGCCAGGACAGCTCCCCCTGGTGCTCGAAGTCCAGCACCCGCACGATGCCGGGGTGGTCCACCCGGGCCTGGAGCACCGCCTCGCGTCGGCGGCGCTGGAGCTGGCGCGACTGGTCGTGGAACACCTTGAGGGCGCGGTACACCTTCAGTTCGGGGTGGAGGCCGCGGTACACCGTGGCTGAGGCTCCCCGACCCACTTCCTGCAGGTCCACGTACTTGCCCAGACGTTGCATGGTCTCACTCCTGGTCGGTGAAACGGGCCTGGATACGGACCTGTCCCGGTCCCAGGGCGGGTGATATCTCCAGGGACAGGTGCAGGGGTCCGACCATGACCAGGCCCTGGCGCTCCACGTAGTCGCGCACCACCTGCTCCAGGTCGGCCAGGATCTCGGCCTGGATGGGTTCCAGGCGCCCCAGGTCCTCGCGGGAGGCCTCCACGCGGTAGGAGTTGGCCACGTAGGTGGTCTGGAGGGTGCGGCGTTCGCTGCGTTTGACCGTGCGTACAAGCAGGCGGGCGATGTCCACGGGCTGGTAGCGGCGGCGCAGGCGGAAGACGCGTTCGAACACCGCGCTCACGGCCAGGTCCAGTCGGGTGAGGTAGGTCATGGGGCCTTCTCCTCATTCCAGGGCCGCGGCTAGCATGGCTACGGCCAGGGGTGCGGCCTGGCGACCTCCCAGGCCGGCGTTTTCCAGCACCAGGGCTATGGCCAGGCGGGGGTGGTCGGCGGGGGCGAAGCCCACGAACCAGGCGTGGGGTTTCTCTCCCGGGCGGCCGGTCTCGGCGGTGCCGGTCTTGCCCGCCACTGGAATCACCTTCTCCCCCAGGCGCAGGGCCGGGGCGCGGCGACCGGTGCCGCGTCGCATCACCTCTACCATGGCTCGGCGCAGGAAGGCGGCCGTCTCCGGGCTGATCACCTGGCGTCCCCGGGGCGGGTCCAGGAGCTGGTACTCGCGGCCGGCGTCGGGGCGGCCGATGCTGCGCACCAGGTGGGGCGGCACCAGGAAGCCGCTGATGGCTATGGTCTGGGCCACCACCGCCATCTGCAGGGGGGTGGCGGCCACCAGGTTTTGCCCGATGGCGCACTGGGCTACGATCTTGGGATCGCGGCGGAAGCTGGTGAAGGGCTGCAGGCGGCGTTCCACCTGCAGGCCGGAGGGGGTGGCGCGCCGGCGGTAGAGGTAGCGGGCGTAGGCCAGGGATGGCTGGGCGGGCAGGGNCACGGTGCCCAGTTGCGGTATCAGGTCCAGGGGCCGGTTGAAGCCCAGGCGCCGGGCCAGGGCCGGCACCCGCGGCCCCAGGCGTACCCCCAGGCGGGCAAAGAACACGTTGCAGGAGCGCACCAGGGCCTCGCCCAGGTCCATCCGGCCGTGCGGGGACAGGTCCGAGATGTGCAGGCGCCGGTCGCGTCCGGGGCAGTATTCCACCGGCACCGGCTCCCGGGAGGGGGGGTGGTCTTCCAGCCAGGCCGCGGCGGTGACCAGCTTGAAGGTGGAGCCGGGGGGATAGAGTTCTTCCCAGGCCCGCGAGCGCAGTCGGCGTCCCCTTTGCTCCCGGCGGGCGCGGCGCCAGGCCTCGGGGTCGGGGGTGTTGGGGTCGAAGGCGGGTCGGCTCACCGCGGCCAGCACCGCGCCGGTGGCCACCTCCAGCACCACGGCCGCACCCCGCCGTCCCTGCATGAGCTGCCACAGGCGGTGCTGCAGGCGGCCGTCCAGGGTGAGCCACACCTCCACCCCGGGCCGGGCGGGGCGCCCGCGCACGCGGCGGGTGGCTCCCCGGTTCTGGTCCGGGGTGGTGAGCACCGGCTCCAGGGCCGCCTCCAGGCCGCGGCTTCCGAACACCGCATGCCAGAACCCCAACACCGGCTGGGTGCAGGCGCCGAAGGGATAACGGCGGCCGCCGGGGGTGTGGGG
>MTPE01000163.1 GCA_002011835.1 Desulfarculaceae bacterium JdFR-95
CCAGGAGAAGCCGGCCGACCCCACCCCCATCCCCGGCGACCCCCGCCGCGCCCTGGCCAGCATGGGCATATACCTGTTCCGCAAGGAGGTGCTCCTGGAGGTGCTGGCCCAGGACGGCACGGACTTCGGCCACGACATCATCCCCGCCCTGCTGGACCGCTATAGGGTGTTCGCCTATCCCTACCGCCGCAACAACCGCATCCGCGACTATACCTACCTGACCCAGGACGACGGCCGGCGTGAGCGGGTGCTGCAAGAGCGCACGCCCGACAGCACCTACTGGCGCGACGTGGGCAGTCTGGACGCCTACTGGAACGCCAACATGGACCTGTGCGGGGTGGAGTCTTGGTTCAACCTCTACGGCCAGCTCTGGCCCATCCACACCTACATGCGCCAACTGCCGCCGGCCAAGTTCGTGTTCGCCTCCGAGCGCGCCCAGCCGCCGCGGGTGGGCAAGGCGCTGGATTCCCTGGTGAGCCAGGGGTGCATCATCAGCGGCCTGGTACGCGACTCGGTGCTCTCGCCGGGGGTGGTGGTGCGCTCCTGGAGCACGGTGGAGGAGAGCGTGATCATGGACGACGTGGTGGTGGGCCGCCACTGCCGCATCAAGAAGGCGATCATCGACAAGCACAACCACATCCCCGACGGCACCACCATTGGCATCCATCCCGAAGCGGACCGCGAGCGCTTCAAGGTGACCCAGCGGGGCATCGTGGTGGTGCCCCGGACCTACTTCCCCGAATAGCTGGCCTCCCACGCGCGAGACCGCACACTCGCCGCCAGCTCTGGAGGCGGGGCTGACGCGTCCCTCGGCCCAAGCAGGTCGAGGCAAGCCTCAAGGGCCGCCCTTGGGCGTCCGGGACCTTGACAAGGCCGGTCCGGGGAAGCAAAGCTGAAGCAAGCTCCTTTCGTTTCCAGTTGCAGGGCGGGCACACCTCTGACGCCATCTGCTCCTCGGTCCGCTCGGCTTGGCTTGCCCTCGGCCTGCGGCGAGGGCCTATCCATCCCCCCAACCGTGTGCGCGGCACGGGAAAGGAAGCAAACCATGTATATCTTGGCCCTCAACGCCACCGGCCGGCCCAAGGGCACCACCACCGTGCTGGTGGAGCAGGCCCTGGCCGGGGCCGCCTCGCGGGGCGCCCGGACCGAGATGGTGCTCCTGGCCGAACACGACATCCGTTTCTGCACCGGCTGCCTCACCTGCTACCAGAACCTGGAGGCGCGCATCGCCCCCTGTTCCCAGGACGACGACGTGCGCGGGCTGCTGGAGAAGGTGGCCCAGGCCGACGGGATCGTGCTGGCCTCGCCCCTGCACTCGGGCTTCGTGACCGGGCTGATGACCACCTTCCTGGAGCGGGCCACCTGGACCTTGTGCCGGCCCACGGGCACTCTGATGGAGTTTCGCGGCTGCCCGGTGCCGCGCCTGACCGACAAGGCCCGCGCCTCGGTGAGCATCGTCAACGCGGGCGGAGTGCCGCCGCATCTGCGCCAGTTCTGCGACACGGCCACGCCCTGGCTGCGGGAGATGGCCCTGATGTTGTTCAACGGCGAATTCGTGGGCGACATGTATGCTGCCGCGGTGTTCGACCAGCCCCTGAGCGAGGAGGAGGCCACCCGCACCTTCCTCTTGCGCCGCCTGCGCCAGGAGCAAATGGAGGAGGCCCATGCCTTGGGGGTGAAGCTGGCCCAGGCGGTGCAGAGAGGCGTGCGGCCCTACGACCCCTCCATGCTCTTGGGCGGGGAGTGATCCGGGTCGGTGCCCTGCCAGGGGCGGTAGAGCCGGTGGTCGATGCCCAGGCCCTCCAGGGCCTTGCCCACACTGTGGCGCACCAGCTCGTCTATGCTGCGGGGACGGTGATAGAAGGCCGGCACCGGGGGCAGGATCACCGCCCCCAGGCGGGCGGCACGGAGCATCAGCTCCAGGTGGCCGGCGTGGAGCGGGGTCTCGCGCACCATGAGCACCAGGGGCCGGCGCTCCTTGAGGCACACGTCGGCCGCACGCACCAGCAGGTTCTGGTTGTAGGAGTGGGCCACGGCCGACAGGGTCTTGATGCTGCAGGGTGCGATCACCATGCCCCGGGTGGGAAAGGAGCCGCTGGCCGGGCCGGCGGCCAGCTCGTCCGGGGCGTACACGCGGGCGGCCAGGGCCTCCACCTCGGCTGGGGTGAGGTCGGTCTCCAGGGCCAGGCATTGCCGCGCGGCGGAGGTCATGATCAGGTGGGCGGGCACGGCCAGCTCGTGCAGGGCGCGGAGAAGCTCCACCCCGTAGATCACGCCGCTGGCGCCGGTGATGCCCACCAGCACGGGCCGGCTCATGCTTCCTCCTTTTTGCCCTGTAGCCGGGCCAGCAGCCGCGCCACCAGATCGGCGGCCAACTCCTCCACCCGGGCTATCTCCTCCGGCGTCAGGCCCTCCCAGTGCATGCCCGCGGTCACCACCACCCTCGTCTCCAGCCCTGCGGCCAGGCGCTCGGCCGCGGCCTTGGCCACGCCGTCCTCCTTGTGCCCCAGGTAGGTGAACACGCTGGCCG
>MTPE01000158.1 GCA_002011835.1 Desulfarculaceae bacterium JdFR-95
AATCCGTGGCGGTCCCGCCGCTGTGACCGGTGACGACGCCCGCAATCGGCCACTGCCCCGTCCCCAAGCGGGGTGGGAAGGCGCGGGCCGAGGACGACCCGGAAGCCAGAAGACGGGCAGGCGGACCAGACCGGGGGCAGCTCATGGTAACGGCGGCCCCCACTTCCCTCATGGAGGGAGGTGGGGGCCTTGTCTTTGGGAGACGCCTCATGCTGGCCGCCAAGCTATATGGCCCGCAGGACCTGCGTCTGGAGGAGACGGCCCGACCCGCCCGCCCTCCAGGGGGTGTATTGATCCGGGTGGAGGCCTGTGGCCTGTGCGCCTCGGACCTGAAGATGTGGCGGCGGGGGCACAAGGAACTGGTCCTGCCCCGCGTCCTGGGTCACGAGATCGCCGGCCGGGTGCTGGAGGCCGACCCCGACTGCGGCCTGAGACCCGGCCAGCGGGTGCAGGTCTTCCCCGGCATCGCCTGCGGCACCTGCCCCGCCTGCCGCCAGGGAATGCACCAGCGCTGCCCCCGGGTGGAGGTGCTGGGCTTCTCCCGCGACGGCGGCCTGGCCACCCACCTGGCCCTGCCCGCGGCCAGCCTGGCCCTGGGCGGGGTCAATCCCCTGCCCCTGGAGATGGAGCCGGCCCTGGCCACCCTGGCCGAGCCCCTCGCCTGCGCCCTCAACGCCCTGGAGGCCGCCCGCCTGGCACCGGGCGAGCGGGTGGTGATCTTCGGCGCCGGGGTCATGGGGCGCCTCACCGCCCTGGCCGCCCAGGCCCTGGGCGCCGGCCCCACCCTGATCCTGGAGGTGGACCCGCAGAGGCTGGAGGGCGGCGTGGCTCCGGTATTGGACGTCTCACCCGGCTTCGCCCCCGCCGAGGTCTGGGAGTGCCTGGGCGGCCCGGCCCAGGTGGTGGTGCCGGCCTGCCGCGACCCCCGGGCCGTGGACCAGGGCCTGGAGCTGCTGGCACCCGGGGGGAGGCTGGTGCTGTTCTCCGGCCTGGAGGAGGGCCGCCGGGAGCTGGACCTCAACCGGCTCCACTACCGCGAGCTGAGCCTGTGCGGCGCCTACGGCTGCAACGCGGGCCAGAACCGCCGCGCCCTGGAGGTCCTGGCCCGACACCGGGAGGCAGCCCGCGGCCTCATCGCCCACCGCCTGCCCCTGCACCGGGTGCAGGAGGCATTCGCCCTGGCCGCGGCCGGTCCCCCGGGCAAGGTCGTGATACATCCCTGAAACCACATCCGGGAGGAAAGAGCCATGTACGAGGAGGAGAAACTGCGTGCCTTCGGTGCGGTGATCGGCCGCCTGACCGCGGGGGAGGACCTGGACCGCCACCAGGCCCGCGAGTGCTACCGCCAGGTCCTGCTCAGCGAGCAGCCCGAGCTGCAACAGGGCGCCTTCCTGGCCGCGCACATGGCCAAGGGCCCCACCATCGAGGAGATCGCCGGCTGCTGGGAAGCGGTGCTGCGCTACGACACCCAGACCATCGAGCCCCAGTTGGCCGAGCCGCCCTGCGACATCGTGGGCACCGGCTCGGACGCGCTCAAGACGGTCAACGTCTCCTCACCAGTGGCGGTCATCGCTGCGGCCTGCGGGGTGACGGTGTGCAAGAAGGGGGCGCAGCGGGTCACCGGTGTGTCCGGGGCCTCGGAGATATTCGCCGCCTTCGGCCTGGACCTGGCCGCGCCCCTGGAGCTGGCCCGGCGCTCCCTGGAAGACCACGGCCTGGCCTACCTGCCCGGCGAGAGCTTCCTCAAGAGCGGCTGGGCCCGGCTGGTGCAGCACATGCGCTTCACCTCCATCTTCAACATCGTGGGGCCGCTGACCATGCCCTGCCCTCAGACCGACAGCCTGGTGCTGGGAGTGTATCGCCGGGACCTGGCCCGCACCATGGCCGAGATCGCCCGCAGCATCGGGGTGCGGCGGGCCCTGTTCCCCTACGGCACCAGCCAGCAACACCCCCCCGAACTGGGCATAGACGAGGTCTCGGTCTGCGGGCCCACCCACTGTGTAGAACTGCGGGAGGGTGAGATCATCGAGTACACCCTCACCCCGGAGGACTTCGGCCTGTCCACCCGGCGTTACGAAGAGATCGCCAGCCGCCGTGACGCCCGAGGCAACGCCCTGGCCGCACTACAGGTCCTGGCCGGCCGCGACCAGGGCCCGCTGGCCGACTTCCTGGCCGCCAACACCGCGGTGGTGCTGACTCTCACGGGCAAGGCCCGCGACTTGAAGGAAGGCGTGGACCAGGCCCGTCAGGCCGTGGCCACCGGCCGGGCCCTGGACAAGCTCAAGGAGCTGGTAGCCACCCAGAACCGCGAGCCCTCCCGCGGCTTGGCCCGCCTGGAGGGTCTGCTCAGGGAGGCGGCCTGAGGCTGCCGTTGCCGGCTTTCGGCTCACCCCTGGTTGCGTCTCTCCTGGGCGCAGCCCAGGCCCTCGCGCCGGGCCAGGACGAAGCAGCGGTTGCAGGATATGCAGGCCGCGGGCTCCCGCCGTCCCTCCTGCCACAGGCGAGGCAGGTGGGGCTGGCGGATC
>MTPE01000256.1 GCA_002011835.1 Desulfarculaceae bacterium JdFR-95
GGGGCAGGAGCTGACTCCCGGCCTGCCCGCCGTAGGGTAACCGCCAACGGGGCTCGGAAAGCGAGCCCGGGGAGGCGCTGCCATGGATGTCCTGTTCTTGTCGCGGCTGCAGTTCGCCGCCGCCACCTTCTTCCATTTCCTCTTTGTGCCCCTCACCTTGGGCCTGTCGCTCATGATCGCGGTGATGGAGACCCGCTTCGTCACCACCGGGCAGGAGGTCTATCGCCGCATGGCCCGCTTCTGGGGGCGGCTGTTCCTTATCAACTTCGCCGTGGGCATCGTCACCGGCATCACCCTGGAGTTCCAGTTCGGGACCAACTGGTCGCGCTATTCGGCCTATGTGGGCGACATCTTCGGCTCCCTGCTGGCGGTGGAGGCCACGGTGGCCTTCTTCCTGGAGTCCACCTTCATCGCGGTGTGGGTCTTCGGCTGGAACAAGCTCTCGCCCCGGGCGCATGCCGCCTGCATCTGGATCGTGGCCATCGCCTCCAACATCAGCGCCTACTGGATCCTCACCGCCAACTCCTTCATGCAGCACCCGGTGGGCTATGTGCTGCGCAACGGCCGGGCGGAGCTGGCCGATTTCTTCACCGTGATCACCCAGAAGTGGGCGGTGTTGGAGTTCGTGCATACCCTGAGCGCGGCCTATGTGCTGTCGGCCTTCTTCGTGATGGGCATCAGCGCCTGGCACCTGCTGCGGGGCCGGCACCGCGAGCTGTTCCGCAAGAGCTTCGCCCTGGCCGCCTCCTGGGCGGTGGTGTTCTCCATCTTCCTGGCGGTCAACGGGGATCTGTCGGGCAAGGAGGTGGCGGAGAAGCAGCCCACCAAGCTGGCGGCCATGGAGGCGCACTGGGAGACCACCACCTCTGCACCCATCTATCTGTTGGCCTGGCCCGACCAGGACAACCAGCGCAACGCCATCCAGGCCCTGCCCGTGCCGGGGATGTTGTCCTTCCTGGCCTTCGGCGACTTCTCGGCCGAGGTCAAGGGGCTGAAGGACTTCCCGCCCCAGGACCGTCCGCCGGTGCTTCTGACCTTCCTGTCCTTCCGCCTCATGGTGGGGCTGGGGGTGTTGTTCATCGTCTTGGCGGTGTGGGCCTGGCTCCGGCGCAAGGAGCCCGAGGCCAGCCCGCGGCTGCTGCGTATCCTGCCTTGGGCCATGTTCCTGCCCTACATCGCCATAGAGGCGGGCTGGACCGTGGCCGAGGTGGGGCGCCAGCCCTGGATCGTCTGGGGCCTGATGCGCACCAGCGAGGCGGTGTCACCCATTGCGGTGAGCCAGGTGGCCACCACCCTGGTGGCCTTCGTGCTGGTCTATGGCCTGTTGGGCATTGCCGCCGCGTATCTGATGTACACCTACGCCCGCCGGGGGCCCGAGCCCGCCGCGGAGGGAGAGCCGCAGGCCGCCCCGGCCGGGGGCGCGGCAGGAGAGGAGGTGGCCCATGCTTGAGAGCATCTGGTTCTTCCTGTGGGGAGTCCTCTGGGCGGTCTACTTCATGCTGGACGGCTTCGATCTGGGAGCGGGCACCCTCATGCCCTTCCTGGCCAAAAGCGACCAGCAGCGCCGCGTGGTCTACAACGCCATCGGCCCCTTCTGGGACGGCAACGAGGTGTGGCTGATCACCGCCGGCGGGGTGACCTTCGCCGCCTTTCCTGGCACCTATGCCGTGATGTTCTCCTCGCTGTACTCGGCCCTGATGCTGATCCTGTTCGCCCTGATCATCCGGGGGGTGGCCTTCGAGCTGCGGGGCAAGGTGGACTCGCCGGGTTGGCGCCGGCTGTGGGACGGCTGCCTGTGCGTGGGCTCGCTGGTGCCGGCGCTGCTGTTCGGGGTGGCCTTTGCCAACATCTTCGCCGGTATCCCCCTGGACGCCGAGGGCATCTACCAGGGCACCTTGTTCACCTTGCTCAACCCTTACGGCCTGTTGGGCGGGGTGTTCTTCCTGCTCATGTTCCTGGTGCACGGCGCCCTGTGGCTGGGGGTCAAGAGCGGGGGCCAGGTGGGTGCGGAGCTGGCCGAGCGCGCCCGTGCCGCTGCCCGCCGGCTGTGGCCGGTGCTGGTGGTGGTGGCGGTGGTGTTCCTCC
This sequence comes from Desulfarculaceae bacterium JdFR-95, assembly GCA_002011835.1. Classification (GTDB taxonomy): domain Bacteria; phylum Desulfobacterota; class Desulfarculia; order Desulfarculales; family Desulfarculaceae; genus Desulfocarbo. The sequence continues at coordinate 2,086 of MTPE01000256.1, forward strand.
TGGCCACGGCTTGGGCCACCGACCTGTACGCCAACTACCTCAAGGCCCCGGTATTGTGGCTGGTGCCCCTGCTGGCGGTGGTGGCGCTGTTGGCCCAGCGCTGGTTCATGGCCAGGGAGCAGTGGTGGCGGGCCTGGTTCGCCTCGGCCGGCACCATCGTCCTGGCCACCCTGTTCGGGGTGATCGGGCTTTACCCGCGGCTGTTGCCCTCTTCTTTGAACCCGGCCTGGTCGCTGACCGCCTTCAACTCCAGCTCCAGTCCCCTGACCCTCAAGATCATGCTGGGCGTGGCCCTGGTCATGGTGCCGGTGGTGATCCTCTACCAGTTGTGGGTCTACCTGCGCTTCAGGCAGCCGGTGGCCGAGGAGGACCTGGCCTACGAGGAGGCCTACTGAGCCCGCGGCGGTCGTGGACGGTCGCCGGGGAGAGCCGT
>MTPE01000325.1 GCA_002011835.1 Desulfarculaceae bacterium JdFR-95
ACACCTGACGGGTGCGGGCGCGGCGGGGGTGGCGGATGGGGCTGTAGCGGCTGGGAGCCTGCACCAGCCCCGCCAGCAGGGCGGCCTCGGCCAGGTTCAGGTCCTTGGCGTCCTTGCCGAAGTAGGTCTGGGCCGCGGCCTGGATGCCGTAGGCGCCGTGGCCCAGGTATATCTGGTTCAGGTAGAGGTAGAGGATCTCGCGCTTGGTGAGGTAGCGCTCCATGCGCCAGGCCAGGATCATCTCCTTGAGCTTGCGCACGATGGTGCGCCGGGGGGTGAGCAACAGCCCTCGGGCCACCTGTTGGGTGATGGTGCTGCCGCCCTGCACCACCCGTCCCGCGCGCAGGTTGGCGATGGCCGCGCGCAGGATGCCCCAGAAGTCGATGCCGGCGTGTTCGAAGAAGTCGCCGTCCTCGGCCGAGACGAAGGCCCAGATCACGTGGGGGGGGATCTGGTCCAGGGGGATCACGTAGCGCCGCTGGCGGAAGTATTCGGCCATGAGGCGGCCGTCGGCGGCCAGCACCTGGGTCACCGCGGGCGGGGCGTAGTCGGCCAGGCGCTCGATGCGGGGCAGGTCGCGGCTGATGTAGAACCAGGCCCCCAGTCCGGCGCCCAGCCCCAACACCAGGCACACCAAGGCCGCCACCGTACTCCACCACAGGAGACGGCGCCACCACCGGCGTCTGGCGCCTGGTTTGGGGGCTTGTGCCATATTCCGGGCCTCGCCGTGGGGATTCTACCAAAGGCCGCGGGGGGTTGCCAGGGCAGCTCCCTTTCTTGACCCCCTTTGGGGGGCGTGATAGATTTTCACACCCGATCACACCCCTGCCCGAGCCGGAAGCGAAGCCAGTGCACGAGCTCTCCATCGCCCAGGCCCTCATGGACATCGTGGCGGAGGAGGCGGCGCGTCATGGGCTCAAGCGCGTGGTGCGGGTGGCGGTGCGGGTGGGGGCCTTGTCGGCGGTGGTGCCCGAGGCGCTGAAGTTCTCCTTCGACCTGGTCAAGGAGGGCACCGTGGCTGCCGAGGCCGAGCTGGTGATCGAGGAGGTGCCCCTGTGGGGGCGCTGCCAGGACTGTGGCGCCGAGGGGGAGATGGACGGCCCCCTGGACCAGTGCCAGGCCTGCGGCTCCAGCCGTATGGAGATCCTGGCCGGACGTGAGCTGACCATAGACTACATCGAGACCGACGAGGACCAGTCCCAGGGGGGCTGAGACGGGCGGCGCATCCTGAGAACACCGCCGTCCTTGGGGCGCGAGGGAGAGAGGCCATGGCGGAAGTGGAGGTGGGCAGGTCCATCCTGGAGGCCAACCAGCGCCTGGCGGAGGAGAACCGGCGCCGGTTCCGCGAGGCCGGGGTCAAGGTGCTCAACCTGATCTCCAGCCCCGGCGCGGGCAAGACCAGCATCCTGGAGCAGACCCTGCGCCGCCTGGACGGGCGCCTGGCCGTGGGGGTGATCGAGGGCGACATCCAGAGCACCGAGGACGCCCAGCGGGTGGCGGCCTGCGGGGTCAAGGCGGTGCAGATCGAGACCCGCGGCGCCTGCCACCTGGACGGACACATGATCTCCCACACTCTGGGGGCCTTCGATCTGCCCTCCCTGGACCTGCTCATCGTGGAGAACGTGGGCAACTTGGTCTGCCCGGTGGAGTTCGACCTGGGCGAGGACCTCAAGGTGGCGGTGCTGTCGGTCACCGAGGGCGACGACAAGCCCAGCAAGTACCCCCAGCTCTTCCAGGAGGCCGGGGTGCTGCTGGTGAACAAGATCGACCTGTTGCCCTACCTGGACTGCGACCTGGAGCGCATCCGCCAGACNTCCCGCCGCCTCAACCCCGACCAGGTGATCTTCGAGCTGTCCTGCAAGACCGGCCAGGGCGTGGACGCCTGGGTGGATTGGCTGATCGCGTGGGTGAGGGCCTGAGGCCAGAGCATGCGACCGTGCGCGCCCGCGCCCAGGTGACGGGCGTGGTGCAGGGGGTGGGCTTCCGCCCTTTCGTCTACAACCTGGCCCGGGAGCTGGGACTGGCCGGCTACATCACCAACACCGCCGAGGGGGTGGATCTGGCCGTGCAAGGTTCTCCCTCCGCGGTGGAGGAGTTCTTCCGCCGCCTCACCGGCCAGGCCCCGCCCCTGGCCCGCATCCTGTCCCTGGAACGCACGCCGGAAGAGCCCCGCCCCGACGAGGACGGCTTCACCATCCGTCCCAGCCGGGCCGGCACCCGCCGTACCCTGATCAGCCCTGACGTGGCGGTGTGCTCCGCCTGCCTGGCCGAGATGAACGACCCCGCCGACCGCCGCTATCGGTACCCCTTCATAAACTGCACCCACTGCGGCCCCCGCTACACCATCATCAAGGACCTGCCCTACGACCGCCCCCAGACCACCATGGCCGTCTTCACCATGTGTGCGGCCTGCCGGGCCGAGTACGAAGACCCGACCGACCGCCGCTTCCACGCCCAGCCCATCGCCTGTCCCGACTGCGGCCCGCGGCTGTGGCTGGCCGACGCCGCC
>MTPE01000406.1 GCA_002011835.1 Desulfarculaceae bacterium JdFR-95
CTGTTGGAGGCGCGCCTGGCCGGTCTGCGGGGTTTCCCTTCCGAGCTGGCCGGGCACCTGCGCCACCTGATCCTGAGCCACCACGGGGCTTACGAGTTCGGCAGCCCGCGCCGGCCCAAGACCGCCGAGGCCATGGCCCTGCACCTGATCGACGACCTGGACGCCAAGCTGGCCATGGTGCGCCAGGCCGTGGCCGAGGGCGGGGGCGAGGGTCACTGGAGTCCCTATCATCGGCTCCTGGAGCGGTTCCTCTACACCGGCCCCTCGCCCACCGCCGCGGTGGCGGGCGGAGCCGCCTCCGCCGGTGAGGACAAGCCCCGCCCGGCCGAGGCCCCGGCGTTGCCCAGCCTGTTCGACCGCGACTGACAGGTTTCTTTTGGGAAGCCGGTGTCAGCCGCATACCGAAAGCGCACTACACGGCGGCCACACCGGCCACCCCCGCAGCCTTGCGGCCGCATGACCAGACGAGGACCAACAAACGGAGGGGACCACAGCCAACTGGAAGGCCGAACCGCCGAGACAGGCTGAAGCCTCCCGAGGAAACGGACGCCAAGGGTCATGGACATCCACTTCGTCAAGGCGCGCGACCTGCCCGACCTGTGGTTCCAGGCCGTCTACGACATCCTGGACCACGGAAAGCGCTTCACCATCGACCGCGGTTCCTATGCCGGCCAGACCCGCCTGGAGTACGATTACTTCATCGGCCATGTCACCCACCCCGGCACCGAGCCCCTGCTGCCCGACATACCCCCCTCCTGCGGCATCCCCAACCCGGTGGAGCACGCCTACGTCTACGGCGGCGAGGGCTACACCCGCTCCTACCTGGAATACCTCATGACCCCGCACAAGGAGCCGGGCGAGTCCTACACCTACGGCGAACGCCTCACCCGCGTGCCCCTGGACGGAGACAAACTGGCCTGGTGGGAGGAGGGAAACCCCGAGATCATAGACCGCCGCGAGGTGGATGGCCGGGTGGTCTTCGAGGAGGACGGCCGCCTCTACCTCAACCAGATCGAGTGGGTCATCGACACCTACCGCCGCTTCGGCCCCCGCAACAACCAGATGGTGCTCCAGGTGGCCCACCCCTCGGACCTGGCCCTGGTGGACCCGCCCTGCCTGCGCCACATCGATACCCGCATCCAGGACGGACGCCTGCACTTCGTGGTCTACTTCCGCTCCTGGGACCTGTGGGCCGGACTGCCCGCCAACCTGGCCGGTATCCAGACCCTCAAGGCCTACATGGCGGCCGAGATCGGAGTGGAAGACGGCGAGATGATCGTGGAGAGCAAGGGCCTGCACCTCTACGGCTACGCCGAGGACCTGGCCCGCCTGCGCTGCCTGAAGAAGTGAACCGGGGCCACTTTTTTGGAAAAGAGATAGGAGAGCGCCCTGGCCCCTTGGCCCTGTCCCGGGCGGACTGGGACTGGGCTTTCCGCGGGGGTCTGCGGTCCTTGCTCCTCGGCCGCGCTTCCGGGTCCTTCGCCCCTCTAATCTCCCTTGCCCACTCCGCCGTGCCGGCCTTGTCTTGATCCCCGCCCTTAGGTGGCTGCGGTCGGCCCTTGACGCTTTTGCCCCCGCCGGCCCGGGACGGCCCGGCTAGCCCTGGCGGCGGCTCAGGTAGGCGCGGGTGAGGCGCGAGTCCACTTTGGTCAGCAGGGCGCGCATCACCGGCCACTGGGCGCCCACGGCGCGGTCGGCCTGGTCCAGGAGCATGAGCTGCAGCCGGGGACAGCGGCGGAAGCGCGCGGCCAAGGCGTCGGTGAGCTTGGCCCGCAGGGCGGCGAAGCGGGGCGGCTCCTCCGGGGCCGGGGTGAGCACGGCCACGGCCAGGGCCAGCACCCGCTGGGCCAGGCCGGCCTGCACCAGGGAGCGACTCAAGGCAGGCGAGTCGTACAGGGCCTTGACCTTGGCCGCGTCCAGGCGCTCGTCCGGGGGCAGGGCCCCCAGGTCGGGCAGGAGCAGGCGCTGGACCCGCAGGTCGTTGACGATGGCGGCGCGTTTGTCCGGGCTCAGGTAGCCGTCACGCAGGATGGCCACCTCGTCCGGGGTGAAGGCCAGAGGCGCCAGCAGGTCCAGCAGATCCTCCACCGCGGCCACCAGCCGGGGGAAGCCGGGGGCCAGGGGTGCACCGCTCTGCTTAGGTTTCGGCGTGGCCGCCGATTTGGCTGGCGGGGCCACCGGGGCGGCAGGTTCCCCCACGGCCTGTAGGCCCGCGGCGGGGGCAGCAGGCCGGGCCGGAGCCTTGGCTTTGGCCTTGGCCCGGCGGGCGGCACGCCAGCGCTGCCAGGCCTCCTCGGCCCGGGCCAGGCGCAGGTAGTCGGAGAGGAAGGCCCAGTGGGGGTCGCGGCTCATGCTCTCGGCCAGGGNGTCCAGGGCCTTGCGGCCCTCGCGCCGGCCCACGGCCACGCCGTAGGTGTGGTAGTCGCCCATCTCCTGCCAGAGCTGGCGCTGGCTCACCGCGCCCAGGGGCAGGGTGACCAGGTAGCTGCGGGTGAGCACCGGCCGGG